>JANOMH010000220.1:0-14876 GCA_031420215.1 Rhodobacterales bacterium
CCCCGCGCGGCAAGGGCCGACCCGACGGCAGCCTGCACGAGGTCACCTCGGTGGCGCTGTCGGCCAGGATCCTGAATGCGGTCAAGGAGCGCAACGGGTTGTCCGGCCATGCGGTCGAGGATGTGATCTGGGGCAATGTCACGCAGGTCGGCGAACAGGGCGGCTGTCTGGCCCGGACTGCTGTGTTGGCGTCCGAACTCGACCAATCCATCCCCGGCCTTGCGATCAACCGCTTTTGCGCGTCGGGGATGGAGGCGGTGAACCTTGCCGCCAACCAGATCAAGGGTGGCGCGGGCCATGCCTATATCGCGGGCGGGGTCGAGATGATGGGCCGCGTGCCGATGGGATCGGACGGGGCGGCGATTGCCGTGGATCCCTCCATCGCGATGGAGACCTATTTTGTGCCGCAGGGCATTTCGGCGGACCTGATTGCCACAGAATACGGCTTTTCCCGCGATCAGGCCGATGCTTTGGCCGTGGAATCGCAGCGCCGGGCCAAGGCGGCCTGGGATGCGGGGTATTTCAAGGGGTCGGTGATCACGGTCCGCGATCAGAACGGCCTGACCATTCTGGACCGCGACGAATATATGCGACCGCAGACCGATATGCAGGCGCTGGGGGCGCTGGATGCGTCGTTCAAGGCGATGGGCGAGGTCATGCCCGGTTTCGACAAGGTTGCGCTGATGAAATATCCGCATCTGGAGCGGATCAACCACATCCACCACGCGGGCAATTCGTCGGGCATTGTCGATGGGGCGGCGGGCATTTTGATCGGCTCCAAGGCATTCGGCAAAGCCCATGGGCTGAAGCCCCGCGCCGTGATCAAGGCGACAGCCAAGATCGGCACCGATCCCACGATCATGCTGACCGGGCCGGTGCCGGTGACCGAAAAAATCCTGCGCGATTCTGGCATGTCGATCAGGGATATCGACCTTTTCGAGGTGAACGAAGCCTTTGCTGCCGTGGTCCTGCGCTTTATGCAGGCCTTTGACGTTGACCCCGCGCTGGTGAACGTCAATGGCGGCTCTATCGCCATGGGCCATCCGCTGGGGGCCACAGGTGCGATCATCATCGGCACCCTGCTGGACGAGCTGGAGCGCACCGGCAAAGGCACCGGTCTGGCCACATTATGCATCGCCTCCGGCATGGGGGCGGCCACGATTATCGAAAGAGTGTGATGAACGCGGGACCGATCCTTCAGGCGCATCTGGACCAGATGACCGATTGCGCCATGCGCGCGGATTATGCGGGCTACCGGACCGGTTTTGCCCTGCCTTTGTCGATTATCACGACCACGACTACCCAGCTGGTAACCAGCGACGAAGAACTGCGCCTGGGCTTTGAAGAGTTTGCGTTGATGTTGCAGGTGCAGGGTATCACCAATTGTATCCGTCTGGTTTCTACCGCTCAACGGCTTGAGGACCTATTGATCTGCGGCACTTACTTTTCCCATCTGATTGTCGGTGGCACCCGCATCTTGCCCCCCGTCACCTCGCAGGTGGTGCTACGCCACGACCCCGTCCATGGCTGGCGAACTGTCTGTGTTGCCAATGGCGTGGCCGGGCGGATCAGTTCGGCCAATTGGGTTCAAGAGCGACCACCGAAAGGAGACACCGCATGAGCAAGATCGATATGACACAGGTTCCGGTCAAAACCGGCACGATTTATCCGCCCCAATATGCACCGCAGGTTGCGGGCCGGTCATCATTGCGACTGGGCGATGCAGGCGGCTTGACCCAATTTGGCGTCAATTTGGTCATCCTGGCCCCCGGTGCGAAATCTTCGATGCGGCATTGGCATCTGCACGAGGATGAGTTCGTCATGATCACCATGGGCGAATGCATGATGGTGCAGGATGCCGGTGAAACCGTGATGCATGTCGGCGATTGCGCGGCTTTTCCGGCGGGCGTGCCGGATGGCCATTGCTTCATCAACCATACTGAAACCGAGGCCCGGTTTCTGGTGGTCGGCACCAAGGCCAAGACCGAAACCGCTACCTATTCCGACATAGATCTGATTGTCGAACAGGCGGGCGGCGTGAACACCTTCCGGCACAAGGATGGCCGCCCCTATTCCCCGCCGGTTAGCCAATGACGTCAGTCACACTTTCCCTTTCCCTGCCGCAAGGAGCCTGATCCCATGTCCGATTTCACCCTGTCCACTGACGCCGATGGCGTCGCCACGATCACTTGGGATGTCGTTGGCAAGTCAATGAATGTGATGAATACCCAAGGGTTTAGCGACCTTGATACCTTGGTCGGGCAAGCCCTTGCCGACCCTGCCGTCAAGGGGATCATCATCACCAGCGCCAAGGACAGTTTCGCCGGTGGCATGGACCTGAACATCATCGCCAAAATGCGCGATGATGCGGGCGATGATCCGGCGCGCGGGCTGTTTGACGGGGTCATGGGGATGCACGCGATTTTGCGCCGGATCGAACGGGCCGGGATGGACCCTAAAACGCTCAAAGGTGGCAAACCAATCGCGGCGGCTTTGCCCGGCACGGCACTTGGGATCGGCCTGGAAATCCCGCTCGCCTGTCACCGGATTTTCGCGGCCTCCAATCCAAGCGCCAAAATCGGACTGCCCGAGATTTTGGTCGGCATCTTTCCCGGCGCTGGCGGCACGACACGGCTGGTGCGCAAGATGGGAGCGATGGCGGCGTCGCCCCTGCTGCTGGAAGGCAAGCTGAACGATCCGGCCAAGGCCAAGCAGGCCGGGGTGGTGGACGAAGTTGTGCCCGCCGATCAGCTGCTGGCAAAGGCCAAGGAATGGGTCTTGTCCAATCCCGACATCGTCAAACCCTGGGACCGCAAGGATTACAAAATGCCCGGCGGCGCGCCCTATCACCCCGCAGGTTTCATGACCTTTGTCGGCGCCTCTGCTATGGTCAACGGCAAGACGATGGGGGTTTATCCCGCCGCCAAGGCCCTGCTGAGCGCAGTCTACGAAGGTGCGCTCGTGCCGTTTGACACCGCGCTAAAGATCGAGGCGCGTTGGTTCACCAATGTCCTGCTCAACCCGTCCTCCAGTGCCATGATCCGCAGCTTGTTCATCAACAAAGGGGCGCTGGAAAAAGGCGCCAAACGGCCTGCCGTGGCTGAACAAAAGGTCACCCAGGTCGGCGTCATTGGCGCAGGCATGATGGGGGCGGGCATTGCGCTGGTATCGGCTTTGGCCGGGATCAAGGTCGTGCTGATCGACGCAACCCAAGAGGCGGCAGACAAGGGCAAATCCTACACCACCGCCTATATGGACAAAGGCATCGCCCGCAAATCCGCGACGGCCGAGAAAAAGGCCGTGACGCTGGACCTGATCACTGCCACCACCGATTACGCGGCCCTGAAAGACTGCGACCTGATCGTTGAGGCGGTGTTCGAGGACATGAAAGTCAAAGCCGAAGTTACCGCCAAAGTAGAGGCAGCGGTAGGCAAGGACTGCATTTTTGCCACCAACACCAGCACTTTGCCGATCACTGCCCTGGCCAAGGCCAGCACCCGACCGGACCAGTATATCGGCATCCACTTCTTTTCCCCGGTGGACAAAATGGCGCTGGTCGAAATCATCAAGGGCAAGAAGACCGGCGATATCGCCGTCGCCAAGGCGCTCGATTTCGTCCGCCAAATCCGCAAGACACCCATCGTGGTCAATGATGCGCGGTTCTTTTATGCCAACCGCTGCATCATTCCCTACATCAACGAAGGCATCCGCATGGTCGCCGAAGGGGTGGAACCGGCACTGATCGAAAATGCCGCCAAACTGGTCGGCATGCCGCTTGGGCCACTGCAACTGGTCGACGAGACATCCATCGACCTTGGGGTCAAAATTGCCAAGGCGACCAAGGCGGCGATGGGGGCCGACTACCCCGATGACGCTGTCGATGTGGTGCTGTTTGCGATGGCCGATCAGGGCCGGATGGGGCGCAAATCCAACGCGGGTTTCTACGCCTATGATGACAAGGGTTCACGATTGGGCCTGTGGGATGGGTTGGCCAAAGCCTATCCCGTGGCCAAGGACCAGCCCGATCTGATCACCGTCCAGCACCGGCTGCTGTTCACTCAGGTGCTGGAAGCGGTGCGTGCGCTTGAGGATGGCGTGTTGACCGACATCCGCGAAGGCGATGTGGGCGCAATCCTCGGCTGGGGTTTTGCACCCTGGTCCGGCGGGCCGTTCAGTTGGCTCGATATGCTGGGCGCGCCCTATGCAGCGGCGCGGTGTGACGAGCTGAAAGCCGAATTTGGCCCCCGCTTTGCCACCCCGAAACTGCTGGCCGGCATGGCCGAAAAGGGCCAAAGCTTTTATGGCCGGTTCGGGCCCAAAGCCAAAGCCGCCTGACCCTGCCTCAGGCGTGGATAGCAAGGCCCCCGCCTGCCCGCTCTAGCTCGGTCAAAACTTCGTTGGCCTCGGCCAGGGTCAGGGTCCGATAGGCGGCGGGCTCGGGTATTGCATACAGATCGTGCATCAGATCCCCTGCACGCGGGCACATGAACAATGCGCCGATATTGGCGTAAACAATCTGGTCTTGCGTAAAATGCAGGGTCACCACCTCGACCCGTTCCGACGGGGCCGCGCGGGTGATGCAGTTATACCCCTCCAGCGCGACCGCCGGGATCAATACGAACGGCTCTCCATACAGCTCTTCTGCGACATCGCTTTCCATCAGCACATTCTGGCAGGGCATGATCTGCATCTCGGCCCGGTTGCCCAACGCCCCCGGCGGGACCTGCAGCGGCCATTTGCTCATCGGCACCGCAGTGGTCCCGGTAAACAGCACCATCCGGCGCACCTCAATCACGGTTTGCATGCCGTCATCAAAGGTCAGGACCTTGTCACCGGCAACAATCGCTTCGACTGGTCGCCAGCCCACGACTGTCGCTACCTTTGTTCCGGCGACAATGCCGAACCTGGCATCGCTCTGCAATCCATCGGTATAAGCCAAAGTGGAATCAGTCATGACAGTCCCCCAAGCGGCGTATTTCCAAGAATACATTGGTCGTCCCCCCACAATCGAAGCGTCATAGGGCGCGCCCCGATCAACCAATGGTAGTTCTGGTGATTCGTGTGTCCGAGATTGGGGCAGAAAAAGGCATGATTGTGTCATTACCAAGGAGGGCACTGGCAATTTGCCACAATGGTTAAGATTGCGTTACAAATGGAAACAGTCAGGCCGCAGGATCGAAAGAATAGCCAAATTGATCGATGTCTGATGCACAAATTCGCGCCAAAGTTGCAGCATCGACGTCGGAATAGTATGGTCGCCAGTCCCTTGCCCGTTCAGACTGGTTCGCCACGGGCAAAGCCGGGGCAAAGCCCAGATGCGCGGCCAAGGGGACCAGATCCCGCTCCAGTTGTTCCAGGCGGATAAACAGCGCAGCCCGCATCACCCCGCCGGCATCGGTGACATAGCTGGCGTATGGTGCCGCCTGCAGACTGGCGCCGGTGCCCGGATGGTGCAGAAACCCGCTGAAATCCAGCGCTTTGGCCCGAACCACCGCCGGATGATCGAAACTTTGGACCCGCAGCCAGTGGTAATAGCTGACCACGCGGTCCCATGGATTGCGCACAAGGGTAAAGACGAACATCTGCGACACATCAACAAGCCCGTCGATATCAGCCAAAGTCGAATGCTTCCACAACCGGCCGGGCACTTGCAGCCCGTTCAGCCGACCACGCCGGGCGCGCGCCTTGGGCGTGTCGCCGACCAGTATGTCATCCTTCGCCGCCCGCGCCTCAAGCGCCAGGGCCATCGCTGTGCCGCCAGTTTTGGGAATATGGACAAAGACATAGCTGCGTTGGGTTGAAATGATCATGCGGGCGCAGGCCTGCGGTCGGGCATTGCAGTAATCACCCCGGCGGCCGCAATCATCGCCAGCCCGGTCAGCGCCAGCCGGTCCGGCCATTCGGCCCACAGGACCACCGCCCAGACGGTGGCGAACACCAGCAGGGTGTTTTCAAACACTGCGACAAAGGTCGGCGGCGCGATCTGATAGGCGCGGATCGACAAGCCGACGCCCAACAGCGACCCTAACCCCTGGACCACCACCACTGCACCAAAGACCCAGGTTGGGCTGACCCAGCCGCGCGTGATAAACCCATCCGGCCCCGGCAAAACCGGCAAGGGCCAGACCCACAGGCCCAATAACCCCAACGCCCCTACCAGCCCCAACATCGCAAAAAATGCGCCCAGCAAAGTCAACGTGCCCTCTGCGCCGCACCAGCGGCGGGTCACAATATTGCCAAGGCCATAAAACCCACCCGCCAGCACCGGCAAGGCGGTCCAAACTGTCAACTCTCCTGCCGCCGGATGCAGGGCCACGATGATTCCGGCAAAACCCAGGATGACCGCAAACACCTGCCGCCCTGCGACTTTGTCGCCAAACAGGACGACCGTAAAAATCACCGTCCACAGCGGCGCGGTAAACAGACCGGCGACCACCTGGGCAATCGGCATGAAACCCAGACAGCCGAAATAGATCACCATCGCGCTGGAGTTCAACAAGGTTCTTGCCAGCACAATCCGGGGGCGAAGCGGGCGCAAGCTTATCCGCATCACTGCCGCCAGTGGCACCAGCACGGCCAATGCCACGACCGACCGCAGCAGATGATATTGCCACAATCCACCATCCGCCGCCGCCAAACGCATGAAATTGTCGATCAGCCCGAACAGGCCCATCGACACCAGCACCAATGCAGCCGCTTGCGCCCGATTGCTCATGCCCACCCCTTTGCGTGATTGACCTGACTTTAACCGACACAACCCGACCTGCGCCGCCCAAACCCCGCCAAACTACCCCACATTTGCGACATGACGATGCGGTCAGCGCTACCCATTGTCCCTGCTTTGGGCTATCGTGCCCCCAAGACGGAGGCAGAGCAGGCCCCAGGGGACATGACCGCACTCAAAGAATATGCGCGGCTGGAAAGCACCGGCCTTTGGCGGGCCACAGCCGATGGGCAGCGGCGCGAGGTTGGCGTGATCTTTGGCAATGCCACTTTGGTGCTGGTCGACAATGCCGGCCGGCCGCTGACCCATTGGTCAATGCCCGCGACACGGCGGATCAATCCGGGCCAGTTACCGGCGCTGTATAGCCCCGATGCGGTTGGCGACGAGACGCTGGAAATGGCCGATGATGTGATGATCGATGCGATCGAGAAAGTCCTGCGCAGCGTGGCGCGGGCCACGCCCCGGCCCGGACGGCTGCGCAATACCGGAATCGGCGTTACTATCGCGGTGATCCTTGGCCTTGGAATTTTCTGGCTGCCCGGCGCGCTGCTGCGGCAAACCTTGCAAGTGATGCCCGCCGTGAAACGGTCAGAAATTGGCGCCACCCTGCTCGGCCATTTGCAACGGCTGACCAGCCCGACCTGCCGCGATCCGCTGGGCACTCAGGCATTGGCGCAGCTGAACACCCGGCTGTTTGGGGCCAGTGGCGGACAGATTGTCGTGCTGCCGGATGGCCCCGATGGCGGTCTGACCCATGTGATCGACCTGCCCGGCGGGATCATGGTGCTGGGCCAGTCCATGATTGAAACCGCGTCGGAACCCGCCATCCTGGCCGGAGCCTTGTTGGCCACCGCAGCCAGCCGCCGCGTCAACGACCCTCTCGACCCGATCCTGCGCGAGGCTGGTCTGATGACCACCTTGCGGCTGCTCACCACCGGCGACATTCCGACCGGGATTTTGCAGAATCACGCGACGGCCCTGCTGCAAAACACCACACCCCGCGCCGGGACCGAGCTGTTGGTGCCCGCTTTTGCAGCCGCGCAAGTGCCACTATCCCCTTGGGCCTATTCCCTTGATACCACAGGCGAAACTGTGCTGGACCTGATCGAGGCTGACCCGATGGACGGCCAAATCGGGCCCGAGGTTCTGACCGACAGCGACTGGATCAGCCTGCAAGGGATTTGTGGCGGGTAAGCTTTAGCTACGGGTGAACGCATCCGAAAACCCGGCCGCACGCGCCGTCTGCAATGCTGCTTGCAAGGCCGCAGTATCGGCGAACGGCCCTGCGGCCACCACGCGCATTGCGGTGCCGTTGCGCGAGAAGTTGGCAAAGCCGACTGGAAGGCCAACCGACTGCAACCACGCCGCCGTGCGCGTAGCATTGGCCGGATCGGCGAATGTGCCAACCTGCACAAACCGGTGCCCGGTCGCCACCGGCTGCGTCACATTCATTGCTGAGGCACCCGCAGCACCCTGAGCGGCGGGCAGACCCCGGTTTGGATTCAGGCGGCCATCATCCCAGACCGCTTCAAAGCCCGGCGGTGGCGACACTGGTTCCGCCGGGGCGATTGCGGCAGGCGATGCCCCTTCGGTCTGCACTCTCCTGTCTTGGTCCAACGCGGCAGTCTGGCCCGAGGGCGATTGGGTCTGCGCGCCACAGCGCACAGAAACGCCGGTCGCCGCAATCAGATAGCGGTTCCCCGTTGCATCACTGATCCGGCACAACTGCGCCAAACTGATCACCTGTCCGTCCAGTTTGACCATGGCGGGGGAAGTCGCCGCGACCACGGTGACCCCCGTCTGAATACTCGGCTGGGTTTGCGGACCGCAGCGCACCGCGACCCCGGTCTCTGCATTTATATAGCGATGTCCGGTTGCAGCCACATCGGCGCAAATTTCGGCCAAGGTCATATGTGGGATCGGTGCTGTGACTGGCGGCGGCACGACGGCGGCAGGCATCGCGATGATCCGGGGCGACACTGGCCGTATCCGCGCGGGCGGCACAACCGGCACCCGCAAGGGCGGTGCGGCGACAGTGGCTGTTGGCAGTTCCACATCGGCCACGTCAGACGCAGCCGGCGCAATGGCATCGGGTATCGCGATCACCGGAGCACCGGCAATCGCCGCTGCATTGGCTGCAATCGTCGCAGCTGGTGACACCAATGTCGGCTGAAACCCACACAATTGCGTCCGGTCCCGGTTGACCCGCGGCACCCAGGTGACAACGCCCGACAAGCCCGCCCGCAAGAACGCGCAGCCGGTGCTGTCCACATATTGGTTGCCTGTGAACGACGCAGGCGGGAATTCCGCTGGCAGGGCCAGTTCGCCGGACTGGGCAAAAGCAGTTGCTGGACCAAATCCCAACAGAACCACAGCCATGGCGCGAAACAAAGACATGCAAATCCCCCACAAGATGTTGTGGCAGGATGCCCTAAAATCCCTAATCTGTAAAGAGATCAAGCCCTATTTTGTGCCAAACATCCGGTCGCCCGCATCCCCTAGTCCTGGCACAATATATCCATGGTCATTCAAGTGGCTGTCCACTGCCGCTGTGACAATCGGCACGTCGGGATGGGCCGCTTTCATCCGGGCGATCCCCTCGGGGGCGGCGAGCAGGCACAGGAACCGGATGTTCTTCGCCCCGGCTTTTTTCAGCAGATCCACCGCCGCCACCGACGAATTTCCCGTGGCCAGCATCGGATCGACCACAATCACAATCCGGTCCTCAAGCTGTGTCGGGACTTTGAAATAATACTGCACCGGCTGCAACGTTTCCGGGTCGCGATACAGCCCCACAAACCCCACCCGCGCCGCCGGGATCAGCTCCAGAATACCATCGAGCAACCCATTTCCCGCCCGCAGGATCGAGATCAGAGCCAGCTTTTTGCCCTCGATCATCGGCGCGTCCATCTCGCACAGCGGCGTGGTGATCCGCTTGGTCGTCATCGGCAATTCGCGCGTCACCTCATAGGCCAGCAGCAGGCTGATCTCGCGCAAAAGCTGCCGGAAGGACGCCGTAGAGGTGTCATCCTCGCGCATCAGGGTCAGTTTGTGCTGCACCAAAGGGTGGTCAACGATGGTCAGATGCGGGGTCATGTGGCCTCCAATAGCTTGGCGATACGGGCTTTGGTTTCGGCGTCACAGAATGCGGCGTCAAGGGCGGTTTGGTTCAGGGTGCGGAAATCTTCGTCCTCCCAGTGAAACGTGTCGGCAAGCATGTCAAATTCGCGGGTCATCGTGGTGTTGAAAAATGGCGGGTCATCGGTGGACACCGTGACTTTCACGCCCCGGTCACGCAGCATCTGGATCGGGTGGGCCTTCCAGCTTTTCGCCACGCCGAGGAACACATTGGACCCCGGACAGACCTCCAGCACCACCTCGGTTTCAACAATCCGGTCAACCAAAGCCAGATCGGTATGGCAATTCACCCCATGCCCGATGCGTTCGGGTTTCAGGTCGCGCAGGGTATCGGCAACCATATCAGGGCCGCCCCATTCGCCCGCATGGCAGGTCAGGCGCATCCGCGCTTCGCGTGCCATATCAAAGACATAGGCAAAATCGCCGGGCCTGCCCATCATTTCAGCCCCGCCCATACCAAAGCCGGTGATGAACCGGCCATGGGTTTCAACAGCACAACGGGCGGCAGTCTTGGCCTGTTCCGGCCCGAAATGCCGGATGCAGGTGATAATCCCGCGCAGGGTAATCCCCATCGTTTTTTCGGCCTCTGCCGCAGCCTCCTCAATCGCGGCGAGATATTCGCGCCACGCAATGAGATCGCCGCCACCGCAGAAATCGGGGGACAGGAAGGTTTCAGAATAAACCACACCATTTTTGGCGGATTCTTCCAGCACCGCAAGGGTCAGGCGGCGGAATTCCTCGGGGCCGGTCAGGGTGGTGCAGGCGGCTTCATAAACTTGCAGGAAATGATCAAAGTCGCGGTATTTGTAACCGCCCTGTTCATTGAATATCCCACTGATATCAATATGCTTTTCCTTGGCCAACCCGGCGATGAACCCAGGCGGCGCACCTCCCTCCAGATGCAGGTGCAATTCGACCTTTGGCATGGATATATAGCTCACAGAAAACTCCTTCCGGGGCCCTGGCTCGGCACGCCCAGATGGGCGGCAATACTGGCCGCAACACCGACAAAACCGATATGACCCAAGGGTTTAGGGCCAATCCCCTGGACCAGCACCGGCACCCGTTCGCGGGTGTGATCAGTGCCGACCCAAGTGGGGTCATTGCCATGATCGGCGGTGATCAGCAGCAGATCGTCGGGCCTTAGCAATGGCAGCAGCAAAGATAGTTCAGCATTAAACCATTCCAGATGCCGGGCATACCCCTGCACATCCCGCCGGTGCCCATATTCGCTGTCAAACTCGACGAAATTGGCGAATGTCAGCGACCCATCGGCGCCGTCCCGCACCAGATCGCGCAAATGCCCCATAAGTTGCGAATCGCGGCCCTTACGGACCTCGTCGATCCCCTGCATCGAAAATATATCGCCAATCTTTCCAACGGCATAGACCTTTCGCCCCGCCCCTTGCACCCAGTCACACAAGGTTGGCGCAGGCGTTGCCATGGCATAATCATGCCGGTTGGCGGTGCGGGTAAAGCCTCCTTCGACCGAGCCGACAAAGGGCCGCGCGATCACCCGCCCCACTTTCATCGCGTGCAGGGTCGGGGCAATGTCGGCACATAATTTCAATAACCGCTCCAGCCCGAAGCTTTCCTCATCGGCTGCAATTTGAAACACCGAATCCGCGCTGGTATAGCAGATCGGCCAGCCGGTCAGCATGTGCCGCGCGGCTTCAGTCTCGATCACGACTGTGCCAGATGCATGGCGGTTGCCCAAAATCCCGCCGGTGCCTGCCGCCAGACACACCTGAACCACCAGTTCATCGGGAAAACAGGGGTCGGTATCGGGGAAATAATGCCAGTCCCAGGGCACCGGAACCCCAGCCAATTCCCAATGGCCCGACGGCGTATCCTTGCCGCGCGACACCTCGGTCGCCGCACCCCAGGCCCCGGTCGGCACCGCACCCAAGCCCGGCACCTCAAGGCCAGAGGCCAGTTTTAATGCTGCCCCAAGGCCCAGCGCGTCCAGGGTTCCCAAAGCCAAGGGCACCGCCTGCGCGATGTGCCCCAAAGTATTGGCCCCGGTATCCGGCACTAACCCATTGAAATAGCTTGCTGCATCCGGTGCGCCGCCAATCCCGACCGAATCCATGACCACCAGAAATGCGCGGGGCATCAGCCGATCCTTTCGCGGATCAAGGGCTTGACCTCGGGCGCATCGCCGATCGTCACCGCTGCCTGAATGGCCCGCGCTGCTGCTTCGGCGCTGTCCTCATCACGGGCATGAATCGTGGCAATCGGTTGGCCACGCTCGACCCTTTGGCCCAGCCCGACGACATCGGTGAACCCGACGGATGGGTCAATCTTGTCGGTCTCGACCCGCCGCCCGCCGCCCATCGCAACCACGGCCAGACCCAGAGCTTCGCCATCCATGGCGCTGATAAATCCGGCCTCGCGTGCAACCACATCGCCGACGACGCGGGCTTGCGGCAAATGCGTGCGCCAATCTTCGGCCATATCCGGCGGCCCACCCAGTTCGGCGACCATGGCGCAAAAATGTTCCATCGCGCGGCCAGATGACAGAGCCGCAGCCAGCTTTTCCTCTGCCTCGCCTTCGGCCTCGCCATTCAGCGCAAGCAGCCTGCCGCCCAAAGCAATCGTCAGATCGGTCAGGCGCGGCGCAGCCAGGCGGTTGCCCGCCAGCACCTCCATACAGATCGCCACTTCGACCGCATTGCCCAAAGCGGGGCACAAAGGTTCGTCCATATCGGTAATAAAGGCCGCCGTCGGACAGCCAGCGCCGTTCGCGGTGCTGACCAGCGCCTGCGCCAAAGCGCGCGCATCATCTTCGGTCTTCATAAACGCACCTGATCCGATTTTTACATCCAGAACAAGGCCTTGCAAACCAGCCGCCAGCTTCTTGGACAGGATCGACGCGGTAATCAGATCGATGCTTTCCACCGTCCCGGTGACATCACGGATCGCATAAAGCCGCCTGTCAGCCGGGGCAATCGACCCCGTAGCCCCGACAATCGCACAGCCTGTCTTGGCTGTCACGGCACGCAATTTCGCTTCGGATACCTGCGTTTTGACCCCCGGGATCGCCTCCATCTTGTCCATCGTCCCGCCGGTATGGCCCAATCCACGCCCCGAAATCATCGGCACGAACACCCCGCAGGCCGCCAGCATCGGAGCGAGCAGCAACGACACGCAATCCCCCACGCCGCCGGTTGAATGTTTGTCCAGCACAGGGCCGGGCAGGTCCCATTTCAGCACTTCACCGCTGTCACGCATTGCCAGCGTCAAGGCCACGCGCCCCGCCTCTCCCAAGCCGTTCAGACAGACTGCCATAGCAAACGCCCCAGCCTGGGCGTCTGACACAGCTCCATCGGCCAAGCCTTTGGCAAACCAAGACAATTCATCCGTTGACGGAGTCACCTTGCGGCGCAGTTTGGCAATGATCGCGCGGGCATCCATCAGGTCCGCTCCATATATTCCGCCGTAAAGGCCCCCGGCAACAAGGCGGCCAGCGTGGTTTCCTGCAGCAATCCGTCAATGGTGGCGAGGGTGACTTTCACATCGCCCTTGCCAAATTCCGCCAGTTTTTGCCGGCAGCCACCGCAGGGCGACACCGGGATCTGGCTGTCAGCAATCACCGCAACCTCGGCAATCTCAGTATCCCCCGCCGCAATCATCGCCGCAATCGCGCCCGCCTCGGCACAGGTGCCTTCTGGATAGGCTACATTTTCGACATTCACCCCGGCATAGACCTTGCCGGATGTCGCGCGGATCGCGGCACCCACCTTGAATTTGGAATAGGGCGCATAGGCGTTCAGGCGCACCAGACGGGCGGTTTCAACAAGGGACATGCGCACTCCTATACCAGTGTTGTGTCAAATGGGCCGGGTAAAGTGACTTCGAGCAGTTCGAAATCATCCGTCGGATCGGCCCATAATGTGGCCATTCCGGGCGGAGTGACAAAGGCATCGCCGGGGGACAGAGTATAGGGATCCTTGCCCTCTCCCTCCAGCCGCATCGAACCGGCCATGACAAAACCGAACATTATGTCGGCGGAATGACGGGTCCAGGCGGGGGATGATTGTCCTTTTCGAACCACGACCACGCCAGCCACGCCTTTGGTGCCCGCATTTATCGTTGTATCGCGGGCCACAAATCCCGGCTGCCGGAACGGGCCCCAGTCCGCCCCTGCCCCGACATTATGCACAAACTTTTGCCCCTGCCATTCCCTTTGGGGCCGCAGATACGGTGTGGGCAGGGTCATCTCATGATCAATCTCGGTCACATGTTCTGCAGGCACGCCAATCTCGATCACTTCGATCCCGTCGCTGGCATGCAATACGCGATGCCGGATTTCGGGTGGCTGGATGAAACAATCGCCAGCGTTCAGGCGGATCGGGTCGCCCTGATCCTCATAGACCACATCGACCCAGCCCTTGATGCAGAAAATCAGCTGAAACCCGACTTTGTGGTAATGCACCATGTCGGGAACCGGCCCGCCATCCGGAATGCGGATATGGCTGGCGATGATCGCGCCGCCCAGACGCGAGGGCACCAGATCGCGGTAGTGCATCCCTGCCCGGCCAATCACCCAAGGGGCTTGATCGGCCAAGCGCCTGACAACAAACGCATGTTCCGTGGGTGGCAGCACCAGCGGCGGGTTCAGTTCGTCAACTTCGACCCGGCACCCACCCGGCGCGGTCAGGCCCCGTGCGCCCCCGGCAAAGCCCGGATCATCAGTCAGAATCCGGATCAGGCCGGGCGCGTCCGCGGTTCCTTCCATCAGCCGGAGTCGCAGGCCATGGCCCGAAAACACCGCGACAGAAGGGTTGTCGGCGGGATAAATTGAATCCAACCGCATCCCCAGGACTCCGCCGAAAAAGGCCAGATCGGCCCGCAGGTCGGTGGTGGGCAAGCGCACTTCCGCGCGGATCGGGTGTTGATCAGTCATCCCAAGACCCTGTCGCCCTGTCAGAAGATTTGCAAGGGGGAGCCAATCGTGATTAACCATCGGACAAGACATTTCGTCTAGGGTTGGGATTAGTTTAGCATTAAA
>JANOMH010000221.1:0-11648 GCA_031420215.1 Rhodobacterales bacterium
ATGGTCATCGCGGGCGGCGGGCAGGTGGCGATCTTTGATCCGCGCTCGAACACCGGGCCGGACAGATATCCGCTGAACCAGACGCCGCTGAGCATTATGCTGGAACGCACCGTTGATCTGGGGCGCCGGGATATGGTGACGGGCCATTCGTCGGACGGGACGACCACGACGATCACGGCGCAAGACCCGGACCGGCGGGAATATGGCAGCATTCAGATGGTGTTTACCGCCAATCCGGTCGAGTTGCGCCAATGGATTGTCACCGATGATGTGGGCAATGAAACCACGGTCATTCTGAACGATCTGGCCAGCGGTGGGTCAATCGGTGATATTCTGTTCAATATCACGCATGAGATGGAAAGCTGGAATCCATAAAAAAAGGGGTGCTGCTGGGCACCCCTTTTTCACATTGAACAAATCGCGCGGTTTGGGGATGAAGCCTCTGAGTGGCGTGGTCAGGGATATGAGACGTCAAAGCCGCTGAGTCTGTTCAACGTAAATCCAGTCTATTTGCATCGCGTGCCAACCGAAACTTACTTAAGTCCGGCGCAAATAGACCAATAGTCAGACTTTGGTCCGAACCAAAGGTCAGCGGCATTCCGGATGTTCGCGCACATCACGGGGAGTGTCGCAGCCTGAACCGCCGGGAACGCGCGGCTTGCGGCGCTCGACGATGCTGTTGTCGGCGGTCCAGTCAAAGCCGGACCCTGCGATGATGCTGGTCGGGCCGGTCAGTTCAAAGGCGGCAGCCGGTGCAATGGCGGCGGCCAGTGAAAGGGTAGCAAGTGCTGCGATCAGGAAGGATTTCATTTGGTTGCTCCAGGGTTAAGGTTTCAGTGAGGTCACAATGCCGCAATCGGGGACAATTCCGGTATTCACCAAGGTCTGATGATGAGTGCGACTGAGTCCCTGCGGTGAATGCGAAAGTCGGCGGACCTTGGTCTGATGCGGTGCCGGCCAGATTGTGGTGTTATCGCGCATGGGCTTGGCATGTCAGTGGCTTCCAAAGGTTCACTTTCGGCCCACCCGCCAAATAGGTTGATATGAATTTGATGAAACTGAGAAACATGACGACTGCATCCGCGCCTTTGACCCGCCGAACCTTGGCCTTGCTGGCTGCAGGGGCTGGGATTGGACTCTTGCCGATTGGGTTTGGGTCTGATGCCAAAACTGGTGTATTCAGTTTTGGCCCGAACGCGGCCTATGCCGATCAGGGCAGTGGTAGCGGTGGTGTAGACGAGCCGGATGAACCGGATGAGCCGGATGAACCGGATGAACCTGACAACTCAGATGACGACAGTGGTGGCGGTGGCAGCAGTGGCAGCGGTGGTGGTGGAAGCAGTGGCAGCGGTAGTGGTGGCGGCATTGATGACGACGGCGGGTCTGGCGGCGGTGGCGGCGATGACAATGGCGGCGAAGTTAATGGCGGCGACGGTGGCGGCGACGGCGGCGACGGTGGTGGCGGCGCAGATGTCGGCAATCAGCCGGGCGGCTTGCCGGTCACCTCGGCCAGTGGCAATGATCGCAATCGATTGCGCAATGTGACTGTCCGCTACCCGGATGGCTGGATCGAACTGATCCTGAACGATCAGTATCAGTTGATCGACAACTTGAATCGGCAAGTGATTGCCCGGCGGGCCACGATCGAGGATTTCAACCGGATGGTGGCGCTGGGCAGCTGATCGCCGTCACACCGGGGTCCGCCCACCACTACTCTGACCACTTGCTGCGCGCCAACAGCGCTGCTTCGGTGCGGTTGCGGACCTGAAGTTTCTGCAAAATCGCTGTCATATAGTGTTTGATGGTCTTTTCCTGCAATTCCAGATCAATGGCCACTTCCTTGTTGCTCTTGCCAACAGACACCAGCCGCAGGATATCCTCTTCCCGCTTGGTCAGGCTGTCGAGGTCGGATTTCGGCGTTGGTGCGGCGCGGGGGGCATTCATCGCGGCCATCACCTTGATCGCCAGGCTGGGGGCGACATAGCTGCGCCCTTCGGCCAGATCGGCTACAATCTGGACCAATTCGCGTGACCCGACCCCCTTGAGCACATAGCCCAATGCGCCCAATTTAAGGGCCTGCATGATGTCGTCATCTTCTTCGCTGACCGTCAGCATGGCCACGCGCGGCGGATTATCCATTGCCATGATCTGGCCAAGGGTGGCAATGCCGCCATCTGGCATTGAGACATCAAGCAAAACCACGTCCGGCAGAAGCTTGCGGACAAGGTCCAGCGCGTCGTGCCCGTTGGCCGCCTCGCCGACAATCTCGAACTGGCCCGACTCAGTCAGGCTGCGGGCGACGCCTTCGCGATACAAGGGATGGTCGTCGGCGATAACGATACGGGTCAAGATACAGCTCCGGTTTCCAGGGTCATGGTCAATTCAGTGCCGCCTTCGGGATGCGTGCGGGCAGAAAAGACACCCCCGAGACTTTCCACCCGGTCGCGCAACCCCGGCAATCCCAGCCCGCGACCATCTTGCGGGACTGTCTGGGCATCAAGGCCGGGACCGTGGTCGCGCACGACAAGGGTAAGCGTTTTGGCGCGTCCTGTCAAAGTCACCTCCATGCCCAAGCCGCCACCGTAGCGGGACGCATTGTTCAGGCCTTCCTGCACAAATCGGAAGATGCAGATCCGCGCGGCCAATGGCACCTCGGGTTCTGTTGTACAGTGCAATCCAACCATGACCGGCGATCCAGAGCGCACGGCATGGGCGTCAGCCGCCCGTTGAACGATGTCTTTCAGGCTGTGACCCGCAATTTCGGGCAATGACAGGCCCCGCGACAAAGCCCGCACTTCGGTCATGGCATGGGTCACGGCACCGGCCACGCTATCTACTTCGGTCATCGCCGCAGGGTCAGTGATCCGGTCGCGCAATGCGTCCAGGCGCAGGGCGGCATAGGCCAGGTATTGCGCCGGTCCATCATGCAGATCGGCGCCGATCCGGCGCATCGAGTTTTCGGTCTGGGTGGCGGCGCGGGCAGCAGCCCCCTGCACCCGCAACCGCAAATCGGTGTTATGCGAGGAAAGGACGCGCAGTTCGGACATCCGTGCATCCAGCGCCCGGCGCTGGCTGTCAATCAGCCGACTGCCGCCCAGCACAATGAAATACAGCACTGACCCCAGCCCCAACACTACCGCGCTGACAGTGGCCCATGCCCCCCAGCGGGCGGCGGTCAGATCATCGCGCAATTGATCATTGCGTTCGTAAAACTCGGCCACAGCGATAACCTTGCCAGACCAATCCTGGCGAATGGGGCTGTAAATCTCAAGAAGTGGCAGCCCAAGCGCGGATTCGGCGGCATTCTCGGCTTCGGTCAACGGGCCAAAACCGGAAGTGATTTGACCATTAATGGCTGCACGCAGGTCATCTTCGACGGGAAAACTTTGGCCCACAATCGCCGGATCCATCGCATCAAGCACTTTGCCATGCAGATCCCAGATCTTGAATGACACGATCCGTTCACCCAAGGGCGTGTTGGTAAAGATCTCGTCCAATGCCCGATGTGCACCGGGGGAAAGCTCTGTCTCGGTCGCCAGATTCTGGCTGAGCGGAGAGATGAAGCTGTCCATATAAAGGGCTGATGCATTCGCAGAGTTGCGCACCACCGATGCCTCGATCTGCCCGGTGACCCACCAGCCGATGCCAAGGGTTGCCAGTGCCAGAACCACGCTGCCGGCCACGGCAAATTGGTTGGCCAACGACAAACGCTGCCATCTGGACGCCAAGTTGGTGCCCAAACCGGCCCAATGGCCCAACCCGGTCATTCCTGCAACACTCATGCGATCATATGAGCCCAAGTCAGCGGGTGGGCAAACAGTCTTTGGTCTGATCGATTGGAATTATGCGCTAAATTCGGCCGCAAGACCGTAACTGGGCGTCATACATCACGGCCCGGTCGGCGATTTCGCCGGCAATCCGCACCAGCCAGGCCTTGTCATTAAATGACCCACGGGAATAGCCAGAGCGCCCCTCATGATAGGCCAGATACTGATTGCGGGCATCGTTCAGCGGCACACCGGTTTCGGCCAAAGTGTCGGCCATATACCAGCCCATGAAATCGGTCGCATCGCCGATATCGTCGCGCCGGGCGCGGCGCAGGTTCTGGTCATCCAGATATTCATCCCAAGTCCCGTCCAGCGCCTGTGAATAGCCATAGGCACTGGATTGGCGGCCAACCGGAATTACTCCCAGTATAAACTGATGTGGGGTCCGCGCGTTGCCGATGAATTTGCTTTCCTGATAAATGATCGCCATCTGCACCGCCACCGGAACGCCCCATTTGCGCTGCGTCGATTTGAACGCGCGCAGGTAATCCGGGTGTTGGGCGACAATGCTGCAGGCACTGTCAATCTCGCGCGGGGCGGCGTAGTCACGGCTGCCACAGCCAGCGACGAGTGCCATCAGCACCAATGCCCGTAGGGTTCTGCTCATCTGCCTCTCGTTCGTCTTATCTTTGTTTTGCGGGCATCATAACTGATTTGGCGGCATCTGGGAACCGTCATCCACCGGCTATCGCAGCGGTGATCCTTAAATTGGCGGGAAAGTGATCAAACGCTCTATTCGTCATAGAAAAGCCGCATTAGAGGGCTGGCCACCACAGACTGTTTCCCGGTCTGAGCATGGTAAGCCGTGGACACAGCCCTTGTGACGCGCGTAATGTGGGGCTGGGGGAAGGACATGTTATGCTCAAAAGTCGTGCCAAATACTGTCTGGGACAGGTAGTCCGTCATCGCAAACACCCGTTTCGGGGGGTTGTGTTTGATGTAGACGCCATGTTTTCCAACTCCGACGCCTGGTATGAGGCTATCCCCGAGGATAGCCGCCCGAAAAAGGACCAGCCGTTCTATCATCTGCTCGCCGAAAATGACAAAAGTTACTATGTGGCTTATGTGTCGGAACAAAACCTGATCGCTGATTATTCCGGCCAGCCGGTGGATCACCCCGATCTGGACGATCTGTTCGGTCCGTTCGAGGATGGGCATTATCCGCTTCAGGTGCAATTGAACTGATCCGGCGCGTGGGTTGCACCCACCCTAGGTGGGCGCCGCTGGCCTTATCCCTGCCCATTTTCGCGCCTTGGCCACAGGGGCGCTCTTTGGCCAGTATTGCTTGGCCGCTGCCAGCGCAAACAGCACCAAAAGCCCTGCGCCCAACATCGCGCTGTCCTGACCCAGATCTCCCCCGGTGCGTTGCCGGACCGCCTGCAATCCAACGCAGATCACGCTGCCTGCCGAAAACACCAACAGCCCTTGCTGCCCCAAAAGCCTGAAAGGGGCGATGAAAACCGACGCACAGATCCGCCGGAAACCATCAAAACAGGCCAGCGCATAGGCCAGAACCAGCACATGCAGCAGGCGGGGCAGGGGCAAAAAAGTTTTCTCGAAACTGGTCAGGTAATCAGGCGTCCCGACCTGTTGGGCCTGCCACATCAGCCCATACATGTACTCGCCAAACTGCGGGACTTGCAGCCAAGCGACACTGCCGAGCAGCAAGGCCAGCGCGATAATCAGCAAAACCGGGTGCTTTGGAACCAGACTGCGGCCCCGCCGCATCGCCACTCCGGCAAGCAATCCGATGACAAACAGCAATTGCCAGGCGAGCGGGTTAAAAAACCAGCCTGCCGGATTGGGATGGTTGGGCAGGTTGATCCGGTAGGTCACAGTCACCCACCACAGGGCTATCGCGCCAGCAAACAACAGCCAAGGGCCGCGCCACGCCAGCCACAGGGCCAGCGGGGTCCAGAACAGCAACACCAGATACATTGGCAGAATGTCCACATAATCCAGTTGCTGGATCAGCACCGGAATCCGCAGCATCGCCCCGACCGGATCGGCCCGGAATGCATCCATCCGGTTGATATGCAGCATGGTCAGATCGTCGAACCATCGCGCCACCGCCAGAATGACCCCGAGGGTCAACACGGTCGCCAGAATCTGGACCAGATAAATCGTCCAGACCCGGTGCCAGACATGCCCCAACCCGATCATCATTTGCCTGAGGGATCCGTTTTGACCGGGTTGAAACCAATGGCCATAGGCCAGGGCCGCAGAGATGCCCGCAATCAGCACAAACCCCTCGGCAGCGTCGGAAAGGCCGAAATTGCGGGATGTGTAATTGCTCCAGGCATTGCCGGGTACGTGGTTGACAAAGATCATCACCAGCGCCAGCCCGCGCAGGGCATCCAGCCGGGGATCGCGGCCCATCGGGCGGTCAAAGGGGGCGGTCATCGGTTGCGTCATGTCATCAATAGCCCAGCGCACAGCCATCTTTGCGCGGATCGGACCCCCCGGTCAGCAGCCCATCCGCCCCGATGATAATCGCCTGCGCCCCGCCAAGCGGATCGTCGGGGACCGTTACCTGATGGCCCATTTCGGTCAATTGTGCCGCGACCCGAGCGGTATAACCCCGCTCGACAGTGATCCCGGCCCCTTGGGCAAAGCTGCGGGGGCCGTCGATGGCCATCTGCACATCCATCCCGAAATCGGCCAGATTGCTGGCGAACCGGGCGTGCCCTGTTGGTTGATAGGCCCCGCCCATGACCCCAAACGGGGCCAGCACCCGACCGCTCTGCTTTAGCATTCCCGGAATGATCGTATGCATCGGGCGCTTGCCGCCGGCCGCTTCGTTCGGGTGGCCGGGGGTCAGATTGAACCCGGCCCCGCGGTTCTGAAACAGGATGCCGAACTTGTCGGACGCAAGGGCCGCGCCGTAAGCCCAATAGATCGAATAGATCAGCGAGACGGCCATCCGGTCCCGGTCGACCACGGTGATACAGACCGTGTCTTTATGAACGGCCTCGGTCCCCGGCAAAGCGGCGGGCATGGCGCGCCTGGGGTCGATCAACCCGGCCAGTTTTGTGGCCGTCCCTAGCGACAGCATATGGTCGAGCCGGGTGGTATGACCGGCATCGGCGATAAACCGGTTACGGGCGTCATAGGCCAGCTTTGCGGCCTCAGCCTCCAGATGCGCCCGCGCCGCACCGAATGGATCAAGGGCGGAGATATCGAAATGGCTCAGGATATTGAGCATCAGGATCGCCGTGGCCCCCTGGCCGTTTGGCGGGTGTTCCCACAGCTCCAACCCGCCATAGCCGGCGCTGATCGGGTCGGTATAGGTGCAGGCGGTGGCGGCAAAATCGGCCTCGGTATGGGTGCCGCCAGCGGCGCGCAAACTGGTCAGCATATCGGCGGCCACCTCGCCCTGATAGAACCCATCGCGGCCCTGGGCGGCAATCCGGCGTAAAACTTCGGCCTGACCGGGGGCACGGAACATCTGGCCAAGGGCCGGGGCTTTGCCGCCAAGCAGATAGTGATCGCGGGCTTTGCCGCGCAGCACGTCCCGATCTTTGGCCAGATCAAAGGCGACGCGCGGGGCAACGGGCACGCCTTCTTCTGCATAGCGGATCGCGGGGGCGAGCGTGGCGGCAAGCCCAAGCTTGCCCCAATCCTGTGACAACCTGCAAAAGGCGTCAATCGCGCCGGGAATGGTGATTGCTTCAACTCCCCGGATTGGGACGGTGCGGTGGCCTGCGTCGCGCATGGCAGCGGCACTCAGGCCCGCAGGCGCACGTCCGGACCCATTCAGCCCGATGATATCCTCGGTGCCGGGGGGCGAGAGCAAGACAAAGCAATCGCCACCAATCCCGGTCATCTGCGGCTCGCAAATTCCCAGCAGGACCGCACCCGCTATGGCCGCATCCACGGCATTGCCGCCTGAGTCGAGGATTTGCACAGCAACTTTGGCCGCCAAAGGATGCGAGGTGGCGCACATGCCATTGCTGGCCAGAACAGAAGACCGGCCCGGAGTATGAAAATCGCGCATGAACTGGCCCCCAAGTTGGATACCAGACTAGCCAATGACAGGGGGGATGCAATGCACAGCGATTGGAAATCTCGGCGCCCCGCTACTGGGTGGGGGCTTTGTCACAGGACGCCGAGAGAAGCTATGCAGCTACAGGTTCAGTTTTGCCCGGCATTCTGGGCAGTTGCATGATCAGACTGGGGCATGATTACGGCTTTTGACCCCAAATCACGAAAAAAAACTCACTTGCCTTGCCTCTGGACTGTCCCCCGGGCTTCTTTTGGCCCTAAATATCCTCGGGGGTGAATTGGCCCCTTGGCCAAGAGGGGGCAGACAGCCCCCTGCCTGTTTCGGAGGGCCTGCAGATGAAAGTTGATTACCGGGTCCTGGCCCAGACCATCGCCGCCCTGACCGCAGGCGAGGATGATGTTGTGTCGCTGATGGCGACCGTCGCCTGCGAGGTGCACCATGCGGATGACCGTTTCGACTGGACCGGGTTTTACCGGGTGGTCGGGCCGGAATTGTTGAAAATCGGACCTTATCAGGGCGGGCATGGCTGTCTGGTGATCCCATTTTCGCGTGGGGTCTGTGGGGCGGCGGCGCGGACCGGGCAGGTGCAATTGGTGCCCGACGTAGAGGCGTTTGCCGGGCATATCGCCTGTTCCAGCGCGACCCGGTCAGAGATTGTGCTGCCGGTCTGGTCCAAGGCGGGGGTGTTGTTGGGTGTGTTTGATATTGATAGCGATCAGCCGGATGCCTTTGATCAGGCCGATGCAGTGGCGCTGGGCGCGATTCTGGGGCAGGTGTTTGGCGGTTGTGCCGGAGCCTCCGGCGGGGATATTTAGGGGCCAAAAGAAGCTGAAAGCTGGCTTGGAATTTTCACGGGCGCATGGCAGAATGAAATTCTGATCTGAATTTTCACGGAAAATCGACATGCTTCACGACTTGCCCGCTGATACCCGCACACTTGGGGCCGACCTGCGCGCATTGCGTCGGGCGCGTGGCCTGACCTTGGCTGGACTGGCAGAGGTTTTGGGCCGGTCGGTGGGTTGGCTGTCACAGGTGGAGCGTGACCTGTCGACGCCGGGTGTCAGCGATCTGCGCCAGATTGCCTGCGCGCTGGATGTGTCCGTGTCCAGCCTGTTCCGCGCCGTCGCTGCCCCCGATGAGCAGGGCTATATTGTCCGCAAAACCGCCCGCCGACCCATTGGCTCGCGGGAGGCGGGGTTGGTCGAGGAACTGCTGTCGCCTGATCTGACTGATGCGTTCGAAGTGGTCCATTCGACGTTTGAGCCGGGCGCGCAGATTGGCGAACCCGTCACGCGACCGACCCAGGAGGTGGGCTATATCGTCAGCGGGCGGCTGGACCTTTGGGTCAATGGACGGACTTTTCACCTGAACCCCGGCGATAGCTTTCGTATCAGGGGAGAGCCGTTTCGCTGGACCAATCCGCATGCTGAACCCTGTGTCGCGATTTGGGTGATCGCTCCGCCCATCTATTGAGGGCCAACTTAGTGAGGGATATGATGAAGGGCAGTTGTCTGTGTGGAAATGTCAGGATCGAGGTGGCTGGCCCAACCTCGTTTCATACCTATTGTCATTGCTCACAATGCCGCAAACAGTCCGGCCATTTCTGGGCCACCGCGACGGCACCTGTGTCCGCGATTGCTATCACGGGAGAGGTCAAATGGTTCGCCTCCAGCAGCTTTGCCAAGCGTGGTTTTTGTCCGAATTGCGGGTCGTTCCTGTTCTGGAAAGCCGACGCCGATGCCGAGATGGGCTTTTCGCTGGGCCTGATTGACGGGCCGACTGGTCTGACCATGGAAAAGCACATCTTTACCGCCGACAAGGGCGACTATTACCAGATCGACGACGGTCTGCCGCAAGAAAGGCGCGAAACCCAATGAGCGAATTTCCAACCTCGGCCCGTGTGGTCATCATCGGCGGCGGGGCCGTTGGCGTGTCTGCCCTGTATCATCTGGCCAAAGCTGGCTGGACCGACTGCGTGTTGCTGGAAAAGAACGAACTGACCGCCGGGTCAACCTGGCATGCCGCTGGAAATTGCCCATCGTTTTCAACATCATGGGCGGTGATGAACATGCAGCGCTATTCGCTGTCGCTGTATCGCCGTTTGGCCGCCGAAGTTGATTATCCAATGAACTACCATGTCACCGGATCGATCCGTCTGGGCCACAGCAAGCAGCGGATGCAGGAATTTGAACGCGCCCGGGGCATGGGCCGGTCGCAGGGTATGGCGCTGGAGATGATGCAGGTGGCCGACCTGAAATCCCGCTATCCGTTTCTGGAAACCCATGATTTGGCGGGCGCGCTGTATGACCCCGATGATGGCGATATTGATCCGGCCCAGCTGACCCAGGCACTGGCCAAAGGTGCCCGTCAGATGGGCGCGCAGATCTTGCGGTTCACCCCGGCCACGGGTGTGACCCAGACTGTTGATGGCTGGATTGTTCATACTGACAAAGGTGATATCGCCTGCGAAAAAGTGGTTAACGCCGCTGGGTATTACGCCCAAAAGGTCGGCGAATGGTTCAAGCCCTATGGTGGCCGCACAGTTCCGATGACCGTGATGAGCCACCAGTATTTCCTGACCGAACCGATCCCGGAATTGGAGGACTGGACCAAGGCCCATGGCAAGCTGCCTCTGCTGCGCGATGTCGACAGTTCCTATTATCTGCGCCAAGAGAAGTATGGCCTGAACCTTGGCCCCTATGAACGCAACTGCCGCGCCCATTGGGTCGAACCGCATGACCCGATGCCGGATGATTTCAGCTTTCAGCTGTTCCCCGACGATCTGGAGCGGCTGGAATGGTATATGGAGGATGCGATGGCCCGCGTGCCGATTCTGGCCAAGGCTGGCGTGGGCAAGGTGATCAATGGCCCGATCCCCTATACCCCCGACGGCCTGCCCTTGATTGGCCCGATGCCGGGCGTCAAGAATGCCTATGAGGCTTGCGTGTTCACCTTTGGCATTACCCAGGCCGGGGGGGCGGGCAAGGTGCTTGCTGAATGGGTCACCAAAGGGCAGACCGAGTGGGACATGTGGTCTTGTGACCCCCGCCGGTTCACTGCCTTTACCGATGCGGCCTATTGCGAGGATAAGGCGGTCGAGACCTATGGCCATGAATATGCGATGCATTTTCCTTGGCACCGCTGGCCTGCAGGGGCGGGGCGCAAGCTGTCGCCGTTGCATGCACGGCTGCAGGCCGCGGGCGCGGTGTTTGGCGCGTATAATGGTTGGGAGCGGGCCAATTGGTTTGCAGCACCCGGCGATGATCTGTCCGAGGCCAGCACCCAGACCTGGGACCGCGCCGGGCCGTGGGAGCCCCGGATCAGGGCGGAATGCGAGGCGGTCCGCGATGGCTGCGGTGTGCTGGCGATATCTGGCTTTACCCGGCTGATGGTGCAGGGGCCGGGGGCGCGGCACTATGTGGATGGCCTGACCGCATCGCGCCTGCCGCGCGAGGGTCGGGTCGGGTTGGCCTATTTTCCCGATGACCGGGGCCGGATTGTCACCGAAATGTCAGTGCTGAACCATGGGTCGGACAAGGTGGGGCTGATCACCGCTTCTGTCGCTCAATGGCATGATGGCGAACATCTGTGGCGTTCCGCCCCCGCGGGCATCACCGTCACCGATCATTCCGCCGATGTGGAATGCTTGCTTGTCACCGGCCCGCAGGCCCGCACGGTTCTGGCCCCGCTGACCGACGCCGACCTGACCCTGCCATGGTTGTCGGTGCAGGAGGCTACGGTTGCAGGCTGCGCTGTTGGCCTGCTGCGCGTGTCCTTTGCAGGCGAACTGGGGTGGGAGGTGCATTGCGCCAATG
>JANOMH010000222.1:0-10058 GCA_031420215.1 Rhodobacterales bacterium
CGGGGGATCGGACTGGCCTTTGCCCAGGCCTATGTGCGCGAAGGCGCGCGCGTGGCGATTGCGGATATCAATCTTGAGGCTGCAAAAGAGGCAGCGGCGGGAATTGGTCCTGAAGCGATGGCTGTGCATGTGAATGTGGCCGATCAGGCCAGTATAGAGACTTGTGTCGCCGAAGTGGAGGCAGCTTTTGGCGGCATCGACATCCTGATCAACAATGCCGCCTTGTTTGACGCGGCCCCGATCGTCGACATCACCCGGGCCAGTTATGACCGGCTGTTTTCGGTCAATGTGGCTGGGTCATTGTTCATGCTGCAGGCCGTCGCACGCGGCATGATTGCGCGCGGCAAGGGCGGCAAGATCATCAACATGGCCTCGCAAGCCGGGCGTCGGGGCGAGTCATTGGTGGCTGTCTATTGCGCCACCAAGGCCGCGATTATCAGCCTGACCCAGTCGGCGGGCCTGAACCTGATCGCACATGGGATCAACGTCAACGCCATCGCCCCCGGCGTGGTCGACGGCGAGCATTGGGACGGTGTGGATGCGCTGTTTGCCAAATATGAAAACCGCAAACCGGGCGAGAAAAAGAAGCTGGTCGCGGCTGAAGTGCCGTTTGGGCGCATGGCTACACCCGACGATTTGACCGGAATGGCGATCTTTCTGGCCTCCAAAGATTCGGATTACATCGTCGCCCAAACCTATAACGTCGACGGCGGGAATTGGATGAGCTGATGACAATACCCCTGAATAATGCCGCTTTGGCCAACCTGCCCTCCGGAGTACATGGCCCCGGTTATGACCGGTCTGACTTGACCCCCGGCATCTTACATGTGGGTGTCGGCAATTTTCACCGGGCGCATATGGCGGTTTATCTCGACCGGTTGTTCGGCCTTGGACGGGACCACGATTGGGCTTTGATCGGTGCTGGTGTGCGCCCCGGCGATGCCGTGATGCGTGACAAGCTGGCCGCGCAGGACTGGCTGACCACGGTGGTCGAACTTGACCCTTCGGGCCTGACAGCGCGGGTCGTCGGGTCGATGGTTGGTTTCGTGCATGTCAACAGCGCCGCGGTCATCGCCCATATGTCTGCGCCCACGATTCGGATCGTGTCACTGACCGTGACCGAAGGCGGCTATTATATTGATGCGAAAACCGACGGATTCGACGCTCACGCTACGGATATTGCCGATGATGCCGCAAATCCCGCTGCGCCGCGCACGGTGTTTGGGATGATGATCGTCGCCCTGCGGCATCGGCGTGATGCCGGGATTGCGCCGTTCACCGTTCTGTCCTGTGACAACCTGCCGGAAAACGGCCACGTCGCCCAACGCACCGTTGTCGGCCTTGCCCGGTTGTCCGATCCCGCTTTTGCCGATTGGATCGACGCAAACGTCGCATTCCCCAATTCCATGGTCGATTGCATCACCCCAGCCACGTCCGACCGGGAACGCAAGATGGTGGCCGATAAGTTTGGCATCATTGACGCCGTCCCGGTGGCTTGCGAGCCATTCCGGCAATGGGTGCTGGAGGATAATTTCCCCCAAGGGCGGCCCGCGTTGGAGTTGGTAGGGGCTGAATTCGTCTCTAACGTGGCGCAATTCGAGCTGATGAAGCTGCGCATCCTGAACGGCGGGCATGCCGCGATTGCCTATCCCGGTGCGCTGCTGGGTCACTGGTTCGTGCATGATGCGATGGCTGATAGTCGGATTTCCGGCTGGCTTGATCGCCTGACCCGTGCCGAGATTGTGCCAACCTTGGTGCCGATCCCCGGCGTCAGCTATGACGCCTACCGCGAGAAAGTCGCGGATCGGTTCAGCAACCCCGAAGTGGGCGACACGATCCCGCGCCTGTGTCTGGACGGATCGAACCGGCAGCCGAAGTTTGTGCTGCCAGTTTTGCGGCAGGCTTTGGCCGAAACCAGACCCTATGAAGGGCTTTCGCTGGAAGTGGCTTTGTGGTGCCGCTACTGCGCAGGCACGGATGAGGCGGGCAACGCGATCCCGCCAAATGACGACAATGCCGCCGATCTGAAAACACGGGCGCTGGCCGCGAAAACCGATCCGCAGGCGTTTTTGTTAAATACGGTGGTTTTCGGCACCCTGGGACAGGACGCCCGGTTTGCCAGCGCCTTTGCGGCGGCGCTGGCATCGCTTTGGTCAAACGGGGTGGAAGCAACGCTAAACGCCTACGCCCCAGAGATCTGACGCGCCTTGGACACCAGAACCTCGGCCTGTCTGATCGACGCATAATCGATCAGGCGGCCGTCAAGCGACACAGCGCCCTTACCCTCGGCCTCGGCCACTTTCATCGCCTCAAGGATGCGATTGGCGCGGGTGACTTCGGCGGCGGATGGGCTCATCACCTCGTTGGCCAGCGCAATCTGCTTGGGGTGGATCGCCCATTTACCTTCGCAGCCCAAGGCGGCGGCGCGTTTCGCAGCGGCGCGAAAGCCATCGGGGTCTTGAAAATCGCCGAACGGCCCATCAATCGGGCGCAGGCCATTGGCGCGGGCGGCCACGACCATCCGGGCCAGCGCATAGTGCCACATATCGCCCCAATGCACGTTGCGGCTACCATCCGCCAACGGATCGGTCAGCACCGCATAATCCGGGTTCACCCCGCCAATGATCGTGGTGCGGGCGCGGGTGCTGGCGGCGTAATCGGCGACGCCGAAATGCAGTGATTCATTGCGTTTGGACGCAGCGGCGATGGCCGACACGTTCTGCATGCCCAGCGCAGTTTCGATAATATGCTCGAACCCGATCCGCTTTTTATAGCCCTTCGCCGCCTCGATCTGTGTGACCATCATATCAACGGCATAGACATCCGCGGCGGTGCCGACTTTGGGCACCATGATCAAATCGAGCCGTTCGCCTGCCTGTTCGACCACATCCACAACGTCGCGGTACATGTAATGCGTATCCAACCCGTTGATTCGCACCGACATGGTCTTGGTGCCCCAATCCATCTCGTTCAGCGCCTTGATGATGTTCTTGCGGGCCTGCGCCTTTTCATCCGGCGCTACGGCGTCCTCAAGGTCCAGGAAAATCACGTCAGCCGCAGATTTCGCAGCCTTTTCAAACATGTGCGGCTGACTTCCGGGAACGGCAAGTTCGGATCGGTTCAACCGGGCCGTGGCCTGTTCGATGACGTGAAAGCTCATGTTCTAAATCCCTGATGAATGCAGTTGCAGCATTCAAGGCGGGAAAGGAGGCAAAGTGTCAAGCAACAAAATTTCGTTACCGCCCGCGATTTCGACCAAATCAAACCCAATACCCTGTCAAAAGGCGCAACGGATCCTCGTCGCCTAAACCAAGCCTTGGTGCCACGGTTGACCGCTTGGCGTAGGACTACTATCTGTCCCTTTGACTTTCAAAGGGACCGACATGGCCAATACTCTGTACCAAAACGACCTGCCCGATGGCCTTGATCTGGGTCCCGTCGTCGCGATTGACTGCGAAACCATGGGGTTGAACCCGCACCGCGACAGGCTGTGTCTGATCCAGATGTCAGGTGGCGACGGCAATGTGCATCTGGTGCAGGTCGCGCGGGGGCAGACGAGCGCACCGAACCTGTGTGCGATGCTGGAAAACCCCAATGTGCTCAAGCTGTTCCACTTTGGCCGGTTCGATATTGCGGCACTGTATCACGCCTTCGGTGCGCTGACCGCCCCGGTCTATTGCACCAAAATTGCGTCGAAATTGATCCGCACATTCACCGACCGGCATGGGCTGAAATACCTGTTGGGCGATCTGCTTGGCGTCGATATTTCCAAATTTCAGCAGATGAGCGATTGGGGCGCACCACACCTGACCGCCGCACAGCTGGAATATGCAGCATCCGACGTGCTGTATCTGCATCGTCTCAAAGTTGAACTGGACCGGATGTTGGCCCGCGAGGGGCGGACCGAGATTGCCCAATCCTGTTTCGACTTCCTGCCCGCCCGCGCGCAGCTTGACCTGATCGGGTATCCCGAAATTGATATTTTCGCGCATTAAATGCCCAATCAAGCCCGCCTTTTGAACACCGCTCAACGGGTTATCACCGAAGAAGCGGCGGCGCTGACTGCGCTGGCTGCATCCCTGGACGCCAGCTTTGCACGGGCGGTTAACCTGATCCTGACCACCAAGGGCCGGGTTATCGTCACTGGCATGGGCAAATCCGGCCATATCGGGCGGAAAATCGCGGCGACCTTTGCCAGCACCGGCACCCCCGCCTATTTCGTCCACCCCGCCGAGGCGAGCCATGGCGATCTGGGCATGGTGGCCGAGGGGGATGTGGTGCTGGCGCTGTCCAATTCGGGCGAGGCGCCCGAGCTGGCCAACATGATCGCCTATGCAAGGCGGTTCCGGATCAAGCTGATCGGAATATCCAGTAAACCCGACAGCAGCCTGATGACTCAATCCGATGTCAGATTGGTCATCCCGCAATTGGGCGAAGCTTGCGGGTATGGCGTGGTGCCGACCACTTCGACCACGATGACTCTGGCGCTGGGCGATGCTTTGGCAATTGCCCTGATGGAAATCCGCGATTTCACGCCGGAAAATTTCCGCGACTTCCACCCCGGCGGCAAGTTGGGTGCGCGGCTGTCCAAGGTGCGCGATCTGATGCATACCGGCGACGCCCTGCCTTTGGTCGGTCTGCACACCCCGATGAGCGATACGCTGCTGACCATCAGCCAACGCGGGTTTGGCGTGGTGGGCGTTTTGGCCACCGAAGGGCACTTGGCGGGGATCGTCACCGACGGCGACTTGCGGCGACATATGGCCGGGTTGCTGGAGATGACCGCCGGGGCAGTCATGACCGCTGGTCCGCGCACCATTGGCCCAGATGCGCTTGCCGAAGAAGCGGTTGCTGTGATGAACGAGGCCAGGATCACCTGTCTGTTTGTGGTTGACCCCGCCGGGTCGGGCCGGGTTGTCGGCATCCTGCATATCCATGATTGCCTGCGGGCGGGCGTGGTTTAGGCAATGGGCCGGACCGACAATCTGTATTCCACGTTTATCGGCTGGATGAAGGTATTGTTGCCTTTGGCCGCATTGGCGCTGCTGTCGACGATTTTTCTGCTCGCGCGTGGCACCAATACTGTGCAGTCCATTCCCTATGCCGACCTTGCAGCCTTGGCCCGCGAACAAGGGATGACCAATCCCAATCTGGCCGGGGTCACTGCTGACGGATCAGCGGTGTCGATCACCGCCGCCGCCTTGCGCCCCCGCGCCGGGACCGCCGACGCATTCAGTATCATCGCCCCGGTCCTTGTGCTGAATGCCACCGACGGATCGCGGGTCGAGGTGAGCGCTGGTCTGGGCGAAATTGACGGGCGACGCAAGTTGATGACCCTGACCGAACTGGTCCGGCTTGGCACGTCGAGCGGCTATATGATGGAAACAACCGGGATCGAGGCCGATCTGGCCAGCGGCGTAATCTCCTCGCTTGGCCCTTTGGAAGTGCAGGCCCCGTTTGGGACATTGACCGCTGGAAAAGTGGTTGTGATGACCTCGGCTGATGGGTTGGGTCAGCAGATGGTTTTCAATGGTGGGGTTCGCCTGCTATATGATCCGCAACCATAAGGATTACATCCCTTGTTCAAGCATTGCGCCCTGACCATTTTCCTGCTGTTTCCCTTGGCCGTGCAGGCCCAGACAAATATCGCTTTGGGCGGGATCAGTGCCGACCCAACTGCCCCGGTCGAGGTGACCGCTGACAGTCTGAACGTTGATCAAGACAGCAAATCGGCGGTGTTTTCCGGTAATGTGGTCATCGGTCAGGGCGAGATGCGCATCTCTGCTGCCGAAGTGAAGGTGATCTATAGTGAGGCCACAGGCGACATCGCGCAGCTACTGGCCAGCGGCGGCGTCACCTTTGTCACCGCAACCGAAGCGGCCGAAGCGCAGACTGCCGACTATAACCTGACCACCGGGCTGTTGACCCTGACCGGCGAGGTGCTGTTGACCCAAGGCGCCAGCGCGCTGTCCGCCGACAGCATGATCGTCAACCTGACCGATGGCACCGCGACGATGCAAGGCCGGGTGCGCACGGTGTTTCAGCAGGGCAATCCGTAATGCCAGAGCTGACGGTGACCCAAGGCGATGCCGGATTACGGGTGCAGAACCTGCGCAAAAGCTATCGCAAACGGCTGGTGATCCGCGATGTCAGCCTGACACTGGGGCGGGGCGAAGTCGTAGCGCTGCTTGGCCCGAACGGATCGGGCAAGACCACCTGCTTTTATGCCATCGCCGGGTTGGTAACGCCTGAAAGCGGGCAAGTGATTATCGACGGGCGCGACGTGACCGCCCTGCCAATGTATCGCCGGGCCAAGTTGGGGATTGGATATCTGCCGCAGGAAATGTCGATTTTCCGCGGCCTGTCGGTTGAAAACAACATTCTGGCGATCCTTGAGATTGCCGAATCCGACCGGACCACGCGGCGCGAAAAGCTTGAGGAACTCCTGTCCGAATTTTCGATCGAACACCTGCGTCGTGCGCCTGCGATAGCCCTGTCTGGCGGCGAACGGCGGCGGGTCGAAATTGCCCGCTGTCTGGCCGCAGGGCCGAAATATGTGTTGCTCGATGAACCCTTTGCCGGGGTTGACCCGATTGCCGTGGGCGAAATCCGGAGCCTGGTGCATGACCTCAAAAACCGCGGCATTGGGGTGCTGATCACCGATCATAACGTCCGTGAAACGCTGGAGATTGTCGACCGGGCCTATATTCTGCACGACGGTAAAGTGCTGATGTCCGGCACCACTGACGAAGTGGTGCGCGATGAGAACGTGCGCCGGGTTTATTTGGGTCAAAGTTTCCGGGTGAACTGACTGCACTGTTGACATCGCCATGGGTTTGGGGCGGAATGAAGGGGATGACAGACCCTGTTCGCCTATGCTGGACATACCGGGCATCACCGCCTGATCTCGGCCAAAAAGCCAAGCAATATCCGTTTGTTATCACTCCCGCCACTTGCGACTCGGCTGGCCTTTGCTGGGCCGGGTTGCCTATGTTTGTACGATCAAGGAGGTAAGATGCGCTATCAGATCAGCGGCAAGCAGATTGACATCGGCGAAGCACTGCAAACCCATGTGAAAACCCAACTTGGGGCCAGCGTGGCGAAATACGCGGGCCGGCCCACCGATGCAATGGTGGTGTTTTCCAAGTCAGGCTACGAATTTGTCTGCGAAACCGTGGTGCATCTGTCCACCGGCCTGACCGCGCAGGCCAAAGGCCATGCCGCTGAAATCTATGCCGCTTTTGACAGCTGTTGCGAAAAGATGGACAAGCAGTTGCGCCGCTACAAGCGCCGGTTGAAGGACCACCACCGCGACCGTGTAGACCCTGTTGAACTTTCGGCTGCGGGGTCCTATATCCTCGCGCCAACAGAGGATCTGGACGAGGATGCAGCCGATACGCATAACCCGATCATCGTCGCCGATATGGAGGCCAAGATCCCTTCACTATCGGTCGGCGAGGCGGTGATGCAAATGGAATTGGCGCATGCCGCGCTCTTGGTCTTTCGGAACGAAAAACATAGCGGAATCAATGTTGTATATCGCCGGGACGACGGCAATATCGGGTGGATTGATCCGCGTAATGCGGGCTGAATGCCCAGGCGTCAGTGCAGGCTGACTGCCTTTCAAGAAACGAACGGGGCCACGACTCTATGCAGTTGGTTGATATTCTGAGGGCGGAAGGCGTGAAAGTGCTGGGGGCCACGAGCAGCAAAAAGCGCCTGTTTCAGGACCTCGCGGAAATGGCTCTGGCCTGTTATGGGCTTGAGCCGGCCAAAGTGATTGAGGCGCTAATCGAGCGTGAAAATCTGGGGCCGACCGGTGTGGGGCATGGTGTGGCCCTGCCCCATGCCCGCCTACACCAGATTGACCGTGTGTGTGGGCTGTTCGTCCGACTGGAAAAACCGCTGGATTTTGAAGCAGTTGACCGCCAGCCCGTTGATCTGGTGTTTGCATTGTTCGCCCCCGCCAGTGCCGGTGTCGAACATCTTAAGGCACTGGCTTTGGTCTCGCGGACGATGCGCAACCCCAGCGTTTGTGCAAAGTTGCGGGCCAATCATGACCCCGCGACATTGCATACAATCCTAACAGAATCGCCCGCGATTCAAGCAGCCTGAGACCAATTGGTGAACCCAAAGGCCATGTAGTCGCGCGCATAGGCGTCGCGGGTGGCGGCTTCGATGTTGGCATCGTAAATCCGGGCGAGCAGCGCCGCGTGAGGATCAGTCGGCGCGGGCGTCGGCCCGTCCTGCCGCCCGATCTGCCACAGCAAACCTTTGAGGTCATGCGCTAATGTCGCCTCGCGCAGGATCAGGTCGGGGGTTACGAAACTGGCGAACCCCTGCAGAATCGCGTTTTGGCTGGCCCAGGCGGGATCCAACCGCAGATTGGTTTGGCCGGCCAAATTGGATTTGAGGAATTTCAGAAAGGCCAGAAAGGCGGCGCGATGGGCAGCATCGTCATAGTCTGGGCCAACCGGACCGGGCGGCAGCGGCAGACTGAAGGTTTTACGCAGGTTATCGCGGATTTCTAAAAAAGTACCGGGGCCGGTATCCAGAATCTTGTCATAGAACGCGGCGTGGGCGCGGGCGACCGGGTGGCGCAGCACGGTGAAACTGCGATGGCCGGGACGGGCGGATTTCCAGTCGCGCAGGGTTTTCTGGCCAAACCCCTCGATCAGTTTGCCACTGTCCAATGCCGTCATCCAATCGCGCACCGCCTGTTCCGGGCCGGACCGCAGCGGCAGGTAAAGCAGCGGGCTTTTTGACGCGGCGATGATAGTGGGAATAGCGGGGCCGCGGCGGGGTTCAAAATTCGGTGTGCGGGTCAGGTTGAAACGGTCCAGCCGGGCGAGGGTTTTTTCCATCTCGGCAAAGTTTGAAACCTTATCCTCCAGCGGTTCCGGGTTTTGCTTTTTCAGCTTCTTATCCAGGGCGTCGATCCGGGTGGGACATCCCAGAAAGGCCGCCAGGCCATTCATCACCTCGACATCCTGCAAATCCTCATAGCCCACATAAAACGCGGTCTGTCCGGATTTTTGCAAGGTATTCAGCAGTTTGACCTGAAACGCCTGCAATGTCTCCAGATGTTCCTCGAACTCGGCAGGACGAAACCGGATCTGTTCCGATTTGGCATGTTTGACGTTGGTGAGTTTCCATTGCCCGGTCGCCGCTGCGATGCGCCAACTGACATAGCTTTCAATCGGATTGCGGGTCAGGATGATTTTGGCGCAGCGCGGGTCGGGCAGGATGATATCCAGCACGCGGGGATCGTGATCGTTGAAAAACCGAAAGCCGCCCAAGGCCTTATCGGCTTTGATTGCATTGATCACGCGCTGCGGATTGGCATCACGGGTGTCTTTGGTAATTCCCAGGATATCAGAGCTGGTCGGATACCCGATGAAATTCGGATTAAACGCTTCTCCATGGCATTTTAATCCGGCAAAGCTGTTGATATTCGCCTCAAGGAAATTGGACCCCGTGCGCATTTCAGCAAACACCACGAAACAGTCAAAGGCACCCATAGGCTATTTGACCAGATATGGTTTGCGCTTGGTCGGTTGCGCATTGGTGGGGGCAGAGTCGACTGGGAAATCGCCCATCAAATAGGGATGCATGCCCTGATTTTTCAGGTTCTGCAGGAATTGACCAAAACCTTTGAGGTCAACCATGCGCGGGGCTTCGGCCAGCCGCCGCTCTGCCTTGCCACCGATTTCGTCCACAATGGTTTGCAGCGCTTCCATCGGGGCTTCGATGAAATGGGCAAGGGTCCAGATTTTGATCCGGGCCTTGGCATAGGTGGACCGTAACGCCACCAGATGTTCGCTTTCCAACTTTTGCAAGGCCGCAGCTTCGATTCGCAGATCGGCGAAATTGCGGTTGGATTGGAAAAGCGGAATAGCCCAAGCCCCTGAAATGACAGAGATTTGAGCATGGGGGTCTTTGGCAATATCCCAACTGATTATCTGACTGTCGCCGGGACCGAACTGAAAACACTGCCTTTCGCCGCGCGTATTCCAGATCAGGTTGGTCAGAAACGCCCTGCCATTATAGTCACGCAA
>JANOMH010000223.1:0-2040 GCA_031420215.1 Rhodobacterales bacterium
CAATATTGGCAGCAAAATTCGTCCCTTAGAAAAAGATTAAAGCGCGTGAAGGCCACGCGCTTTTGAGGTTTCACATAATCGCGCAACACCACAACCGAAGGTATTCGGATCACCGTCGACGGGCTGCGCACCACCTCGTCATATTCCGCGATGATGTCGACCCGGTCCAGCCAAGCGGCTTTGACTGCTTCTTGCCAAGGCCACAGCGACAGTGGGTAATAAGACAAGGGGCGGTAATCGGCGTTCAGGACCAAGGCCGGGTGCTGCCGCAATGCAGCAGGGTCACGCACGAATGTGGTTCTGAAATCAACGTCCATCACCGCAACGATCCTTGCCCTTCAGCCCGGAGGTCCAAAGGCGGGAGCCCCGCCCCTGCATGACCTCGACTATATATGGCGTAATGCCCCTGTCCAGTCCCACATGATATCGTGGTCCCTGTGGATAGCTTTACTGCCCAAGGATCACGCGAATATGACGCTGCATCAGCAAAAATCAGTCCAGCCCCAGCCTGTCGCGCATAAAGGCCAAGGCGACCTGCAACCCGTCTGGCGCTATTCCATGGCCGGTGCCCTTCATGATATGGGCAAAAACCTCGGTCCAGCCGGCATCTTGCAAGCCCTGGGCGGCTTTGGGCAGTTCTTGCACTGAAATCACCGGGTCCTGATCGCCGTGGATCAGCAGCACGGCGGGACGGCACAACGCCTCGTCTTTCAGCGATTCGGGTTCCAGCAGGCGGCCCGAAAACGCGACAACTCCGGCCAGCGCGTCTTCACGCCGGGGAGCGACATGCAGGGCCATCATCGTGCCTTGGGAAAAGCCGACAATCATCACTTGTTCGGGTAACAGATCCTCGTCGACCATGACCCCGTCCAGAAACGCATTCAGATCATCAGCCGACCGCATCAACCCGGCGCGTTGTTCCTCCTCCGAAGATCCATCGATCCATGGAATCGGGAACCACTGCAGCCCCATCGGCGATCCATGGCAGGATTCGGGGGCGTCGGGGGCCAGAAACAAAGTATCCGGCAGATGTTCGGCCAAGGGGTTGGCCAGTCCCAACAGATCGGCCCCGTTCGCGCCATAACCATGTAGAAAGATGACGGCAGAGCCGATCTCTCCGCTGAGCGGCTCAACGCGGTCAGATTGCAGGGCACGGGTCATGTTTTAGGTCCTTTGATCGGGGGGAATATGGCGGGCCGGAGGTGTCCGGGCAAAGCCGGCACAGCCCCGTATGGTCGCGCCCGGTTGGGCAGTCTTGCCGTCATGCCGCACCACAAAGGTGCTGGCCGGGATGTGGGATCGTCTTGCCACGCTCACCTGACCCCCTCGCGCGATTTGGAGTGCTTGTAATAGGCCCAGAGCAGCCGGGCGGCAACGGCGCGCCACGGGCTCCACGCCTCGGCCATCTGCCGCAAGGCGCGGTCTTTGGGCCGGTCGGGCAGGTCAAACAACAGCCGCGCCGCCTCTTGCAAGGCCAGATCGCCGGGGGCGAACACATCAGCGCGGCCAAGGCTGAACATCGCATAAATCTCGGCGGTCCACAGCCCGATGCCCGGCACTTTGACAAGTGTTTCAATGACCTGCAGGGTGGGCTGCATGTTCAGGGCCGGGTAATCGATATCCGCTGCCGCCAAGGCATGCGCATACTTTATCTTTTGACGGCTCAACCCGCAGGCCCGCAAATCCGCCTCGGTCGCGGTTTTGACGGCATCTGGCGCCACCAGCCCCGCCGCTTCCATCCGGGCCCAGAGCGCGCGGGCGCTGGCCACGCTGACCTGCTGGCCTATGATCGCATTCAGCAACCGGTCAAACCCCTCGGCCTCGCGACGCAGCGGCAAGGGGCTGATCAGCGGCAACACGGCTGCAAAGCGCGGCTCTTGTGCGGCCAGCCAGGCGGCTCCTTCGGCCACACAATCCGGGGTCAGGATGATCCGCTCGGTCACAATGCCTGCACCCAATCCAGAGCCTCGCCCACCGTGGCGACACAGCGGGCATCAGGTGGTGGCGGGCGGCGCAGCATCAGCACCGGAATGCCCAAAT
>JANOMH010000224.1:0-2854 GCA_031420215.1 Rhodobacterales bacterium
CGTTAATCGTGATGGTCCCCAGGTTTGGCACGTCGAACGTCGCGCCGACCTCATTGCTGATCGACCCGTCAAGCACACCCAGTGCAAAGTGCACCGCCAGCCAGCCTTCGTTATAGGGCGACCACAGCTGGAACGCGGACACGGTGCCATCCTTGATGAAATCGCGCATTTCGCTGGGCAGGCCAAGACCGGTGACATGCACCGTGTCGGCAATGCCGCGCGACTGCACGACTTGGGCTGCTGCGGCGATCCCCACGGTTGTCGGTGCAATCACGCCAACGAGGTTGGGATAGTTGGCGAGCAGTGCTTCCATTTCCGTCGTCGATTTTTCGGGTTGATCGTCGCCGTAGACCGTGGCGACAAGGGTCATATCTGCGTATTTGGGATCATTCTCCAGCGTCGCCACCATGGCCGCGATCCAGGTATTCTGATCGGGGGCCTCGGTGGTGGCCGACAGAATTGCAATTTCCCCGGTATAGCCGATCATCGACCCCATCAGTTCGACCTGGTTCGGGCCGGTTTTGGTGAAATCGACCGGCAGGATGGTGGCGGCACGGTGGGTTTCATTGCCGACCAGATCGCCATTCACCGTCAACACCAGAATGCCTGCTGCTGTAGCCTCGTCCAGCACTTCGTTCAGGGCGTCGGGGCTATTGGGCGCGATGCCGATCACATCCACGCCGCGCTGGATTTGTGCCTGAATGATCGGGATTTGCGAGGTGGCTTCGGCAGTGGCCGGGGCGACAAACTGGAAATTGCAGCCCAGCGAGGCACAGGCATCCTCAAACCCGCCGGTGATGCTGTCGAAATACGGATTGCCGGTGTTCTTGCCGATATAGACGATTTCGATCGGGTCCTGCGCAAAAGCAGCCCCGGCGGCGATGGTCATGGTCAGCCCAAGACCCAGCAGAATAGTTTTCGTCACGGTCGTTCCTCCTGAAGTTGCCGCAGCGGCGGCGGTGCACCCGTTACCTTTGGGTTCGGGAATAGATGGCGTTGGTCGCAATGATCGAAAAAATCAGCAGGACGCCCAGCACGGTCAGCTGGACCGCGGGCAGCAGATTGGCGACAGTCATGCCGGTGGCCACGACCACCAGTAGCCATGCGGCCAGGAAAGTTCCAAGGATGGTCCCCCGTCCGCCGAAGATATAGGTGCCGCCCAGCATTGCCATCAGGATCATCTGCAATTCACCGCCCAAGCCCAGATCATAGCGCACCGATCCCAGCCGCGATGCGGTGAGCAGGCCCGCGATGGAACTGGCCAGACCCATGGCCAGAAACAGGCTCATCTTGATCCGCTTGGTGCGAATGCCCGCATGTTGGGCGGCTATTTCATTGGTCCCGATCAGGTAAATCTGCCGGCCATAGACCGTAATCCCCAGCACGAGGCCCAAGGCGACTGACAGTAGCAGAAACATCACCACGGTCGAGGGGATGCCAAAGATCAGCACTTTGTTGATCCCGATGAACCACTCCGGCACCCGGATGGATTTATCCCCGGCAATCACCTGCGCCACCCCGCGATACAGGATCAGCGTGCCGATGGTCACGATGATCGACGGCAGTTGCAGGGCGATGACCATGAAGCCGTTCAGCGCGCCCATCAGGATGCCGGACCCAAGGCCAATCAGGATGGCCACGGGCATCGGCACCCCTGCCTCTTGCGCATAGGCGAACAGGCAGGCGGACAGCGCCATGTTCGAGGCAGGCGACAAATCGATCTCGCCTGCGATGATCACCATGGTCAGCACCAGGGCGACCATGGCAAATTCGGCGGACAGGGTGAAACTGTCAAGGATGTAGCCCACATCGGCAAAGAACGGCGACAGGGCTGAGGCCCCGAACAGGGCCGCCACCAGCAGGATCAGGGTCATGGTTTCGGGCCGCAGGACCAGCGCCTGCCAGCGCGGGCGGGCGGGGGCAGCTTCTCGGGTGAGCAGCACGGTCATGCGGCCGCCCTTGCGGTCAGCTGTTTCAACCCCTGCTGCCGCACCGTGCGGTCGATCAGCAGTGCCAGCAGAATGACCGCGCCATAGATGGCGTTTTGGGAGGTGCCGGGAATGCCCAGCAGCGGCAGCGCGGCGGACACACAGCCCAGCAGCAGCACCCCCAATACGACACCCAGCACTGACCCAGAGCCGCCATTGATCGACACGCCGCCAATGACCACGGCGGCAATCACCTGAAATTCGAACCCCGCCCCGGTATTGGACGGGTTCACAAAGCCCCAGCGGCTGGCATACATGATCCCTGCCAACCCGGCCAAGGCCCCCGACAGCGCGAAGACCAGCAAGGTCACTTGGGTCACATTGATCCCGCGCAGGGGGGCCGCCACCGGATTGGACCCCAGCGCGAATATCTGCCGACCCACGGTGGTGTGCCGGGCGAAAACATAGGCCAGTAGTGCTATCCCCAGACTCATGAAAATGATCCAGGGGATGCCGAAAATGGGCGAGGTGTTGGACATGCCTTTCAGCGCCGAGGGCACGAATTGCCGGTCAATCTGTTTGGCGTCCGACACGATATAGGTGAGGCCCCGATACAGGTTCAGCGTGCCAAGGGTGACGATGATGGCGGGCAGCCGGAAAAACACGACCAGAAAGCCGTTGAAAAGGCCTAATAAAATTCCGGTTCCGATGGCCAGGATGAATCCCAGCGGCCACCAGATGTCGGGCGCAAACTTGAACATCATGCCAGTCAGCATGGCGGACAAGCCCAGCATCGACCCGATGCTGAGGTCGACATGCCGCGCGACCAGAACAAACATCTGCCCCATCGCGCCGATCATGATCAGCGGGGTCAGCAGCAGGATGATGCGCAGGCTGTTCAGGCTCAGGAATTGCGGCTTGTACAG
>JANOMH010000225.1:0-3282 GCA_031420215.1 Rhodobacterales bacterium
TTCATGGCTTTGCCGCCAGCTCCTCGCGCCGCCATATCCCCACCAGCAGGCGCTTGAAGGCGGCATAGGTGGCGTCAAAGGTCTCGCGGCCCCGGACATAGGTTTCACGGTTGAAATCGCGGTAATCCGCCTCGTAGATCCCGCTGACCTGTTCGCCCGCCTGGCCGATCAGGGCGGTAAAATCCTGCCGGTGCGGCGACAGGGTGCGCCCCAGATAGGCCTGCATCAACCCCGCCAGTTCCGCCTGCTGGGTGCCGTCATAGCGGGTGACGACGGCGCGCACCGCATCCCATTCGAACGCGAGGCCCGCCCGCCCCAGCGCCCGGGCGGCGATGTTTTCGGCATCTTCGATACTGGCGAATGTCGCATGCAGCATGTCGAAAAACCGCCCCGTGGAATCGAACTCCAGAAACGAGGCCCCGACCGGGACCAGCAGGATATCCGCCGCCGCCAGCCCGTTGATGGTCAGATAGCCAAGGGCGGGCGGCGTGTCGATGAACACCACGTCATAGGCATCCAGCGCCCCATCGGCCGCGAGCATCTCGGTCAGCGCATCCCAGAGCTTCCAGCTCCGGCCCTGCATCCGCCAGACCGGGATCTGAAACTCGGCCCAATAGAGGTTCAGCTGTGCCCCGATCAGGTCGATATTGGGCCAATGGGTGGGCTGGATCAGATCGGCGGTTTTCGTCTCTAATGCCGCCAACAGAGTCTCATCCAAGGGCAGGGGGTCATCGCCGCGCGCCAGCCGCAATTGATTCTCGGCCCGCAGATGCGTGGCGTAATGGCGCGCCAGCAGCGGGAACACGGTCTGCCATTCATCGGCCACCTTGCCGCCAAAGATCGAGGTCATCGAGCCCTGGCTGTCCAGATTGATCACCAGCACCCGGTAGCCATCCAGTGCGGCCGACATCGCCAGATGCGCGGCGGTCGAGGTCTTGCCAACCCCGCCCTTAAAATTCGCCACCGCCACCAGTTTGGCGGGCAGGCCAGCGGGGCGGTAGGGCCTGTATTCCTTGGCCTTGGACCCCTCGGTGGCAAAATGCCCGCGCAGGCGCAGCACCTCGTCCAGGGTGAACCATTTCGAGGCGCCTTCGGTTTCGCTGCGGCCCTGCGGCAGGCTGGGGTTTTGTTTCAGCACCCGGCGAAAATGCGCGACAGCCACCGGGATCAGATAGCGGGTAATCTCCCATGTCGAAAACAGCCGCAAAGTCTTGCGGCCATCGGCGTTCATCCCCCGGCTGGTCAGATCATCACGGCCCCGGGCACAGGCGGCGGCGATCTGGGCAAACTGCGCGGTCAAAGCCACGTCGCCCAGATCGGCCAGGGCGCGGTCCGGGTCGATGTTGAAATAGGGTGGTTGTTCGGGAGTCTCGCCTGCCATCTTTGGGCCTTATGTCAGCTCTTTTGGGCAGTATACGCAAAAACCCCGCACATGGAATGTTTTTCAGCACATGACAGGTTTTTTCTATGCAAATCTGCCCTTTGGGCCTGACCGAACGGTGATCTTGGGGAAGCCGTAAAATAAAATCCCGAGTTATATATGAGTTATCTTAGTGTTACGGACTCTGCTTGTTTTTGCAAGCTGTTGATTTGTATCGGCAGTTTGGCGGTTTCACAGGGCGGGGCGACTCCGAAACCACGTGCCAGTGATTCCGAAACCCCGACGCGGCGACTCTGAACCCACGTTGGCCCTGTGACCAGAGGGCTGGACCTGTCCTGTGGATAACTCTAGGGTAGTGTCACTGAAACCACGAAAGGTTTTGGGGAATGATCGGGAAATACCCGGCAGCAGGGCAGGGGCTTTTATGGCGGTAGCGGCGGATTTCTTTGTCTGTGATATACTGGGCGCCATCCCCAAGGATGACATGGCCTCTATGGAACACCCGTTGTTTTCCTTGAGCACTAGGCCCGATCTGCGGATCCTGCGCTATGCCCATAATGACACGCGGATCGAGGTGACCCCCTCGGTGCGCGGGCTGGCCACGATCCATGACAAGGATATCCTGATCTTTTGCATCAGCCAGTTGATGGCGGCGCTGAATGCCGGGCGCGCCATTTCCCGGGTGGTGCAGATGTGCGCCCATGACCTGTTGGTCGCCACCCACCGCGACACCAGCGGCGATGGCTATCAGCGCCTGCGCGATGCATTTGAACGGTTGGCGGGCACGCGGATCAGCACCAATCAGGTCACCGGCGGGCTGGAGGTGACCTCTGGTTTCGGCCTGATCGAAGGCTGGGAGATTATCCGCAAAAGTCGGGGCGGGCGGATGATTTCGGTCTCGGTCACCTTGAGCGACTGGTTGTTTCGGGCAGTGCTGGCCAAATCGGTGCTGACCCTGAACCGGGCCTATTTCACCTTGCGCAAACCGCTGGAGCGGCGGATTTACGAACTGGCGCGCAAGCATTGCGGGCGCCAGGACAGCTGGCGGGCGTCGGTTGACACGCTGTTGAAAAAGTCAGGCTCGGCCAGCCCGCGCCGGGTGTTTCGCAAGATGCTGCGCGACATGATCGCCGAAAACCACCTGCCCGATTATACGATTGCCGAAGAGCCGGGCGACCTGATCCGGTTTTCACTGCGGGACGCGGTCGTTGACCATAGCCCCGGCCTGACACAACCGGGCCCGCTGTTGCACAGCGATACCCTTGATGCCGCCCGCACGATGCGTCCCGGTGCTGATGTGCATGCGCTGGTGGCCCAGTGGCAGGCGGTCTGGCGCGGCACCGGGGCCCCCCGGTTGCGCGCGCCCGACCGGGCGTTTCTGGGCTGGCTGGCGAAACATGGCTAAGGCCCCTTGTTAGAGACTGGTTGCGATGCCGATTTGTAAGATTGCGGGAAAGCTGATCTATTTCGCGCATGTGCCGAAATGCGCAGGCACGGCGGTGGAATTATACCTGCAGGCGCGGTTTGGGCCGCTGGCGCTGCGCGATACGCGCCATACGCTGCACCCGCCCGCAACGCGCTGGCCCCGGTCCTCGCCCCAGCACCTTGATCTGGTCAGTCTGGGCCGGCTGATCCCGCCGGGGTTTTGCGACGCCAGCTTTGCCGTGGTGCGCCATCCGGTCGACCGGATGCTGAGCACCTTTCATTTCCAAGACGAAGTGCAGGAGATCATTGCGCCCGGCCAAACCCTGACCGGCTGGCTGGCCGCCTTGCCCGGCCTGATGGTGGCCGATCCGTTCTATGCCGATAACCATTGCCGCCCGATGGGCGATCTGGTGCCGCAGGGGGCGGTGGTGTTTCAACTGGAACAGGGGCTGGCCCCGGTGGTCGACTGGCTGGAC
>JANOMH010000226.1:0-5453 GCA_031420215.1 Rhodobacterales bacterium
CTGGGGCGCGCCATGGGTGCCCGGGTCATCGTCGTTGATATCGTTCCCGAGAAGCTCGCGCATGCGCTGAGCCTTGGGGCCGAAGCGGCGGTGGATGCAAGGGAGGGCAACACCGCCGCGCTTATTCGTGACCTCACCGGCGGTGGGGCGCATGTCTCGGTCGAGGCTTTGGGGACCCAAGCCACGACCAATGCCAGCATCGAATGCCTGCGCCCGCTGGGGCGGCACGTGCAGGTCGGCATGCCGGTGGGCCATACGGCCCATATGCAGATCAACATGAACGCGGTCTATATGGGCAATCTGGCCCTGTACGGCACCCGCGGCATGCCAAGCTGGCGCTATCCCAGCCTGCTGTCCCTGATCGAGACCGGCCGGGCTGACCTGACCCCGCTGATTGCCCGGACGGTTGCGCTGTCCGATATCAGCCGCGAACTGGCCGCCTTCAACGGCCCTACGCCGCCCGGCGTGGCGGTTGTTACAGATTTTCAGGGGTAGGTGGAGGCTAAGTTGATATCTTTGAACGCCTTCCCGACCAATTACGCGCAGCCTGAGCGGGATCAGCACAACGCCCCAGTGGGGCGTTTGCCCCGCTCACGCAGAGCAGTGTCGGGTCGCAAGACCATTGGTCCAATCCCGTCAGAGGGCGGCGCCTGCCCCGGCGAAGCGAAGCGCAGCCCCCCGCAGGGGCAGGCGCTGACCGGTCACGCCAGGGCGTGCCGGTCGGATTGTGATGGGACCAAAACTGGACGGACCCGAAGGGGTCCGCCAAAGTTGGGCTATCTTCAAAGGATAACCGAAACCCACCTTCACTTCAGGAACACCCCATGAAAGCCGCCGTCATTGTTTTCCCCGGATCGAACTGCGACCGGGATATGGCCGTCGCCCTGCGCGCCTCGGGTGCCGATGTGCAAATGGTATGGCACAAGGACGCGGCCTTGCCCGATGGGATTGATCTGGTCGCCATCCCCGGCGGGTTCTCGTTTGGGGATTACCTGCGCTGCGGGGCCATTGCGGCGCAATCGCCGGTCTGTCAGGCGGTGGTGGGCCATGCCAATAAGGGCGGTTATGTGCTGGGGGTGTGCAACGGGTTTCAGGTGCTGACCGAAACCCGGCTGTTGCCGGGGGCACTCATGCGCAACGCCGGGCTGAAATTTGTCTGCAAGACCGTGGCCTTAAAGGTCAGCACCAGCGCCAGTGCCTTTACTCAAGGGTACAATGCGGGCGACATCATCCAAGTGCCAATCGCGCACCATGACGGCAACTATTTCGCCGATGCGGACACACTCAATGCGCTGCAGGCCGAAGACCGGATCGCATTTCGATATTTTCAGAACCCGAACGGGGCAATGGATGATATCGCCGGCGTGCTGTCGGCCAACCGGCGGGTGCTGGGGATGATGCCGCACCCGGAACGGGCGGTGGACACCGGGCATGGCGGCACCGATGGACAGGCGCTTTTCCGCGGGTTGATCGGCCAATTGGCGCAGGCCTAAGGCCGGGGGCAATCCGGACTGGTGCTTGCTGTAAGCCGGGCCGCCCTTTAGTGTCATTGCATGAGCACGACCATTCCGCGCCCGGCTGACCACCACCTGAACCGCTGGCTGTCGCGGCTGGCGGTGACGTTGTTCTGCATTGTGGCGTTGTCGGTGATCTATTTCACCAATCAGCTGCTGACCGAACGGTTTTCCGAAGCGACGCGCAACCGGGCCGAAGTGCGCCTGACGCTCTATGTCGGCAATCTGATGAGCGAGTTGCAGCGCAATTCCATCGTGCCGCAGCTGCTGGCACGTGACCCGGAACTGATCGGGGCGCTGAATTCCGGCGATTACTCCCGGTCCACCGCACGGCTGCTGTCTTTTGTCGATGAAATCGGCGCGGCGTCGCTGATGCTGTATGACCGGGACGGGCGGGTGGTGGCTGCCACCGACCGCAACCGGCTGGGCGAAAGCCACCGGTCTGCCACCTATTTTGTCGAGGCTCAGCGCGCCAATAACACGGTATTCACATCGCTGCGGCGCGATGGCGAAGGCTATGCCTTTTTGTATTCCCGGCAAATTGAATCCGCAGGCGTTGCACTCGGGGTCATCTCGGTCGAGGTTGACTTGCAGAAACTGGAACGGGGCTGGGCCGATACATCGGATGCGGTGATCGTCAAGGACAGCGCCGGGCAGATTGTGCTGTCCACCGAACCACGCTGGCGCGGACTGGATGAGACCACCGCAATCGCGCTGCAATCGAACCAAAGCTCGTTGGAACGGGCGTTGCGCGCCACGCAGGATTGGACAGCCTTGTCTGCTGATGCCTATGTCCGGGGCGAGGCGGTGATGCGGCGCGAATTGCGGGTGCCGTTTCAGGGCTGGACCATCGTCACTTACACCGCATATTCCAGCATCCGCGAGCAGGTAAATGGCTTTCTGGCGCTCGAAATCATGGGATTCGCGCTGCTTTTGGCGATGGCCTTTTGGCTGCGGACCCGGCGCGCCGCATCCCGCGTGGTGCTGTTTCAACGCGAGTCGGCGGAGTTGCGCCAGTTGAACGCGCGATTGCAGCGGGAAATTGCCGAACGGGAAAAGGTCGAAAAGACCCTGCAGGTGGCCGAACAAACCCTTGCCCAATCCTCGAAACTGGCGGTTTTGGGCGAGATGTCGGCAGCGGTCAGCCACGAACTGAACCAGCCGTTGGCCGCGATGAAAACTTACCTCGCCGGGGCCCGGCTGCTGCTGCAACGCAAGCGCCCGGATGAGGCTTTGTCATCGTTCCAGCGGATCGACGATCTGATCGACCGGATGGGGGCAATTACCCGGCAGCTCAAGTCCTATGCCCGCAAGGGCGCAGAGGCGTTTGAGCCTGTGGATACAAGGGCCGCGCTGTCTTCGGCATTGGCGATGATGGAACCGCAGCTCAAGACCCGCAAAGTCAATATCACCCGCAGCCTGCCCAGCGAACCGGTGATGATTCTGGGCGACAGGCTGCGTCTGGAACAGGTCATTATCAATCTGCTGCGCAATGCACTGGATGCCACCAAAGGGGTCAAAGATCCCTCTATCGATATCATCCTGGCTGTCGGGGAAACCGTCAGCCTGACCATTCGCGACAATGGCGCCGGGATTGACGATCTGGATGCGTTGTTCGAGCCGTTTTATACCACCAAACAGCCCGGCGATGGTGTAGGACTGGGGCTTGCCATATCTTCCGGGATCGTCAACGACTTGGGGGGCAGGCTGACAGCCAGGAATGCCAAGGTCGGTGGGGCAGTGTTCGAACTGCAATTACCAGTCTATGATCCGGGTCCGGCCCACGAAATCGCAGCTGCCGAATAGCGGCAATAGCAGGAGGTGTCTGATGAGCAAGGCCATGAAAATCGCCATTGTCGATGACGAAAAGGATATGCGTCAGTCGATCAGCCAGTGGCTGGCTTTGTCCGGCTTTGATACCGAAACTTTTGCCTCGGCCGAAGATGCCCTGAAAGGTTTGACATCGGATTATCCGGGCATCGTGGTCAGTGACATCAAGATGCCCGGCATGGACGGGATGCAGTTGCTGAAGCGGCTCAAATCGGTGGACTCGACCCTGCCCGTGATCATGATCACCGGCCACGGCGACGTGCCCATGGCTGTCGAGGCGATGCGGATCGGCGCGTTTGATTTTCTGGAAAAGCCCTTCAACCCCGACCGGATGACCGAACTGGCAAAAAAGGCAACGCAGGCCCGGCGGCTGACGCTTGATAACCGCGCCCTGCGCCGGGAATTGTCGGATGGCTCGGCTTTGATGAGCAAGCTGATCGGGTCAAGCCCGGCGATGGAGCGGCTGAAAGAGGATATTCTGGATCTGGGGCAGGCCGATGGCCATGTGCTGATCGAAGGCGAAACCGGCACCGGCAAAACCCTTGTCGCCCATGCGCTGCATGCGGTGGGCGCGCGCGGGGCGAAGAAATTCGTGCTGCTGTCCTGTTCGGCCTATGACGAAGACACGCTCGCCCGCCGCCTGTTCGGCCCGGTGCAGGACGAAGATCCGATCCCCGCGATGGAGGATGCGCGCGGTGGCACCTTGGTGCTCGAAGATATCGAGGCGCTGTCCAGCCCGATGCAGTCCCGCCTGCTGACCGCAATCAACGAACAGGGCACGCCCGCCGAAACCCGGATCGTGGCGATTTCCAACCTGCAGGAACTCGACAAAACCGCCGAAAGCGTGCTGCGCCCCGATCTGTTCTACCGCCTTGCCGCTTTGCGCATCACCGTCCCGCCATTGCGCCAACGCGGCGAGGATATCCTGACCCTGTTTACCCGGCTGTCCGACCAGTTCGCCGATGAATATGGCTGCGACGCGCCGGAAGTGTCTGCGCAAGAGGCCGCCCAACTGCTGCAGGCCCCCTGGCCAGGTAATGTGCGCCAACTGATCAACGTGGCCGAACGGGCTGTGCTGCAAAACCGGCGCGGGACCGGGACGATTGCGTCGTTGCTGATGGCCGACAGTGACGACTCGCGCCCCGCGATGACGACCGAAGGCAAACCGCTGAAGGATTTCGTCGATGCATTCGAGCGGATGCTTATCGACAACACGATGCGGCGGCACAAAGGGTCAATCGTCGCGGTGATGGAGGAATTATGCCTGCCGCGCCGGACGTTGAATGAAAAGATGGCGAAGTATAACCTGCAAAGGTCCGATTATTTGTAGGATGGGCAGATTGCCCATCCTACGTTTGCCCATTGTATAATCGGCCCGCTTGCCCCACTGTATCCATAACGGGATCCAATGGGCGGTGACGCGCCTTTGCCCGGACGGTATTTCTGGCTCAAACAGGTGCGGGCAATCGACCCGCTGCTTTGATCCAGACAGAATTGGCCCCTTCGGGGGTCGAATACATAGCCCCGTGCCGCGCCATTCCACTCGTTTGCGCGCCGGGTCTTGAACGGGCGCGGCCTTGCGGCAGCGTCGGAGCAGAACCGCGATGCAACGCGCGCGATTTAGTGGCAAGACAGCGAGCGCCCCGAGGGGCCGCGCTGTATGCCGTGCGCACATCGCCCTCATCAGACGCGCCAGACGGACTGAAAGCCCCCCCGGGGGTCCGGTCGCGTCCGCGTGCAATTGGAAAACATGTCAAAGAAAATGCTCATCGATGCCACCCACGCCGAGGAAACCCGGGTTGTGGTGGTTGACGGAAACAAGGTCGAGGAATTCGATTTTGAAAGCGCCTCCCGCCGCCAGCTAGCGGGCAATATCTATCTGGCCAAAGTGACGCGGGTAGAACCGTCGCTACAGGCCGCTTTTATCGACTACGGCGGCAACCGGCACGGGTTTCTGGCATTTTCGGAAATTCACCCCGATTATTACCAGATCCCCATCGCCGACCGCGAAGCCCTGTTGGCTGAAGAGCGGGCCTATGCCGCCAGCCAGCGCGACGAGGAAGACGCCGAGGATGAAGGCGAGCCCAAAGCCAATCAGCGCCGGTCCCG
>JANOMH010000227.1:0-7430 GCA_031420215.1 Rhodobacterales bacterium
TCAGGTCAGCGATCTGGTCGAAACCGACGGTAGAGCGGTAAAGCGGGGCCCGTTGGGCAAGGTTATAGTGGCGCATGGTCATCCTCTTTTGAGCAATAACAATATGTTAGCCTTCCCCTGCGGGACAGGCCGTTCAGTCCCAGGGCCCTTCATGGCACCCCGGTAAACCATAGGTAGGAAGCGCAGATCAGGGTTTCAAGGCGGGCTAATTTTCGCCGCCTGACAAAAGATACCCGATGGCGGCTTAGAGCCCATAGCAGACCTTACCTTTTTGCCCGGAGTCAAGGCGCGGCACGCGCCGCCGGGCAGCGCCTGCCACCCCGGCCCGGCCACGGGCCGGGCGTTCTTCGCGGAAATCCCCCACTGGGGGATTTCTGGTCGCTCATCACCCCCCACGGGCAGGCGCTCCTGTAGCAGCGGTGCGTCGAACATCTACAGCAGTGGCGGCACTATAAAGCTCTGCCGAACTGGCATTGCAGCGCCCACCCGGCGGGCAGGCGCTGCCCTGTGTCCGGAGAGACAGGTCAATGACCGCTTCGTCCGCTTAACGGACATTGACCGGGTCACCCCCCTCACCCCGACACCACCCCATCGCCCACCACGATCTGCCGCCGACAGGTCGCGGCGATCTTTTCGTCATGGGTCGAGATCAGGAAGGTTGTCCCTTCGTCGCGATTGATCTGGCCGATCAGGTCCATCACCTGCACCGCCGAGGCGCGGTCCAGATTGCCGGTGGGTTCATCGGCCAGCACCAGTTCGGGGCTGTTCATCAGCGCGCGGGCCACGGCGACGCGCTGTTTCTGGCCGCCCGACAGGTTGGCAGAGGGGAAATCCACCCGGTCGGCCAGCCCCATCCGGCTCAGAAGATCACGCCCCCGTGCGCGCGCGGCAGTCGTTTCGCGCCCTTCGCGCACGGCGGTGGGAAAGATCACGTTTTCAAGGGCGGTAAAGTCGGGCAGCAGGTTGTGGAACTGGAACACAAACCCGATATGCTGGTTGCGAAAGTCGGTCAGGGCGCGGTCATTGGCGGCAGTCAGGTCCACCCCCAGCATCGTATGGCTGCCCGATGTGGGCTGCATCAGCGTGCCCAGAATCGTCAGCAGCGTGCTTTTGCCAGACCCGGATGGCCCCAGCAGCGCGGCAAGTTCACCCGTCTCCATATGCAGGGACAAGCCGCGCAGCACGCGGGTTTCCGCCTCTCCCGCGCCAAAGGTTTTCACCAGACTATCGACGGCCAGCAGGACGGTCATTGCCCAATCGCCGTAACTGGGTCGACCCGTGCGGCCGACCTTGCGGGCAGGATCGCCCCCAGGATGGCGATGGCGAAGGTCAGCAAGATCGCCACCCCGAATGCCCCTTCGCCGATGTCGATGGGCATCGCTGATGGATGGGCGGAATCGCGTGGCGGAAAGGCCGACAATACCAGATAGCCCAAGCCTGCCCCCGTCAGCCCCCCCAACAGGCCGACCAGTGCCCCCTGGGCCACAAAGACGAACACCACGAACCGCCGGCTGGCCCCCATCGCCCGCATGATCCCGATTTCGGCCTTGCGCCGATAGGTGGACAGCAGCAGCGAAGAGGCGATGCCGATTACGATCGAGATCATGGCGAATGACTTCAGCAACAGACCGGTCTGCCCCTGGGCGGCCAGCGCAGACATCACTTGCGCACCCTGTTCGGTCCATGACGTGGCTTTCAGCCCGGTCACAGCTGTGATCCGCTGGGCGGTTGCATCGGCATCCATCAGTTCCGCCAGCTTGATCTCGATCCGCGTCACCCCTTGGGGGACGGCCAGCAGGGTTCGGGCGGTGTCAAGGCTGACATAGGCGGTGGCCCGGTCAAACCCCCCCTGACCGATTTTGTAGATGCCCGACACGGTCAGCAAAGCGTCAATCCCTTGGCCAGACTCCAGCCGGATCGTATCTCCTACGGTCAGGTCGAGGTCATCGGCCAAGGTCTGCCCGATCACGACAAGCCCGGTGCCCAGCCGGACCGACCCGGCCACAAGGTAGGTTTGCAGCTGCACAATGGCGGATTCCAACCCCGGTTCGACCCCATTGATCGCCACCTGTGCCACTTGCGCACCGCGTGTGATGGTACCACTGCCGGTGATCTGTGGCGACACCGCTGCCACGCCGGGTAGTGCAGCGATCATCGGCACATAGACTGCGTCGTCGCGCAGGACCGCCTGATGTTGCGTGGATTTCTCCTGTGCCAGCAGGATCTGGCCAAAAGACTGGTCGATCAAAAGCGCCGGGTCTTCAACCTCGGCAACGATGGTCACATGGCTGAGGTCGCCTGCAATGCTATTGAGGATAAAGTTCGCCAGCCCGCCGATCAGCGCACTCATGAATATGAAGATGAACACGCCCAAGGCGACGCCAAGCAGCAGCAGGGCTGTCTGTGTCTTGCTGGAAAGCAGATAGCGGGAGGCGATTTTCAGGGCGTAAAGCATCAGGGGGTCGGAACCGAAGGAAGGCTGATGGCCAGCCCGTCAGATATCCCGGTGGCATCGGTGATGACCATATCGCCTGCCACCAGCCCTTGGGTGACCTCGACCCGGTCCGAGGGCCAGTCGACCACCGTCACCTCCCGGCGCTGGGCATGGCCCGCCACTGCCACAAACACGACTGCCCCTTGTGCATCTTTGCTGACGGCAGCCCGGGGCACCGCAATGGCGGCGTCCTGACTGTCTACGATGATATTTGCGGTCACGGTCAACCCGACCGGGGCTGTGACGGGGGCGTCAAACGCAATCTTGACCGCCAGCCCGCCAGTGGCCGCATCGACCTGTGCTGCAACAAAACTGACCTGGCCATCCAACCTGGTGGTCTCGCCCTTGAGCTGTAGCACAGCGGCAAGGCCGGGGATTATTTGGGTGGCATAGGTTTCATCGACATCGGTTTGCACCACCAGTTGCCCAAGGTCGGCCAGGCCGAACAGCGTGGTGCTGGTATCAACTGTCTGCCCCACCTCGACATTGCGGGACAGGACCGTGCCCGCCACCGGCGCAAGGATCGTGTATTTGCCCAACCCAATCTGCGCCTGATCCAGCAGGGCGGCCAGGCGGGCAACCTCTTGCCCGGCCGATTGGCTGGCGGCCCGCGCATCAAGTAACGCGGTGCGGGTGATGTTATCGCCCAATGCCAGTGCCCGAACAAGGCTCGCTTCGGCCTGCGCCTGCACCACCAGCCCCGCATCCAGCCCGGCCATAGCCTGGCGCACGACGGTCTGTTGGGCAGATGCATCGATCCGGGCCAGCACCGCGCCCTGTGCCACCTGATCGCCTTCGGCTGCCAGCACGGCCAGCACCTCGCCCCCGGTCGCGGGCTTCACATCGACCGGATGAAGTGGCGCCAACCGCCCATTGACCGCCAGAACCCGGATCAACGGGGCCGGAGTTACCGTTTCTGTCATCACCGCCAGCCCTTTGCTGGCCCAGGGCTGAAAATACCAAAGCCCGGACCCGAGGATGACAACGACCGCCAGCCCTGCCCAGATCCACACTGATCGCTGTCCATGTGCTGGGATGGCTGGTGGCGGCAGGCTTTGGGCCGGAATGGTCAGCTGCCCCGCCATTGCGGGTAGTGTTGGAGTTGCAGGGACAGAAGTGTCTGCTGTCGGTTCAACCGCCATGCGCAGCCCACCCCACAGGCCCGGACCAACCCAAAGCCGGGTCTTGCTTGGGTTTCAGGCCGGTCAGGACTGATAAGTGGCGTCGCATCATCTGAAAAATCCTGCGAGCATGAGGTATCCTGCGGCGGCAGTTACCGGGATGCTTTCGATGCAGCTTGCTTGATCCGAGCCAGCCGCACATTGATCTGGATCAGCAGTCGGGCGACTATGGAAGGTCAGCTGTGCCGCAGCAGTCAATCTACGGCAGGCCCAACAGTCGTTTCTTGTCCGACGCCCATTTCGTGATCACCAGATCAAAGGTCAGCGCCATCAGCGACACACAAATCCCCAGCACGATATTCTTGCCAAGTTCTGTGCCTGCGAGCGTCCGTTGCAATTCCTGTCCCAGGTCCTGCGTGCCAATGAAAGCTGCGATAATCACCATGAAAAACGCGAACATGATCGCCTGATTGAACCCCACGGCCATCGTCGGCAGGGCCAGCGGCAGTTGCACCGACCACAGCTTTTGCAGCCGTGTCGCCCCGGACATATCTGCCGCTTCGGTCATTTCGGGCGGAACGGTGCGCAGCCCTTCGATGGTGTAGCGGGTCAGCGGGACAACCGTGTAGATCAGGATCGAGAATACCACCGCGATGTCGGTAATACCGAACAGCATGATGGCGGGCAGCAGGTAGACGAAACTGGGGAATGTCTGCGCCGTGTCGCAGGCCAGCAGCACACGTGTCGACCATTTTTCCGACCGCGCCGCCAAAATCCCCAGCGGCAGGCCGAACAGGGCGGCCAGCAGGACAGCAGAGATGACCGAATACAGCGTGATGATCGCCCGGTCCCACCAACCCGACAGCGCCACCAGCGCAAAGAAAGCCAGCGCAAAAAGCGCCTGTTTGCGCCCGGCGATGGCCAGCGCAAAGGCGGTCACCAGCAGGACAAAGGCCGGGGTCGGGATTGACAGCAGGAAGTTCCGAAACGGGATCAGCAGTTGCACATTGATAAAGGCCCGCAAGAATCCGGTCACTGACTTGACCACTTCAAAGTCGAGAAAGCCTTTGATCAGAAGGTCAATCTCCTTGCCCCGGCTAAAGTTCTGCGCCGCAGTAATTTCCTTGGCTATCGGCAGGAATTGGGCGGCAATCAGACCGGCGCAAAACAGCCCCAATCCGACCAGTGCTATCTGATGGCGTCGCCACCAGACCGTGCCCCGGGCGAAATGCTCTGGCTGCTTGACCACCCATGCCTTTGACATCCGGTCCAGCATGACCGCCAGCAGAACGATGGTCACCCCGATTTCAAACGACCGGCCCAGCTTGAAACTGCCCATCATCGCCAGCAGTTTGGCCCCAAGGCCCGGCATCCCGATGAACGCGGTCAGCACGACCATGGCCAGACTCAGCATGATGACCTGATTGACGCCGACCAGAATTTCGGTCCGGGCCGAAGGCAGATAGACATGGCGCAACATCTGCACCCTTGTGCAGCCCGACATTTTGCCAGCCTCGACCACCTCGGGCGAGACTTTTTGCAAGCCCAGAGTGGTCATCAGGATCATCGGCGGGATGGCATAGATTGTGGTGGCGACAGCACCGGCCGTAGGCCCGACTTTGAAAAAGATCACGGCGGGCAGCAGATAGGTAAAGAATGGCAGGGTTTGCAGGACCGACAGGACCGGTCCAAGGGTTTTGTCGAACTTCGGAAAATTCCACGCCAAAATCCCAAGGGCCAGCCCGATGACAAAGGCCATGGGGGCGGCGACCACAAGCACCGACAATGTCTCCATCGCGATGTCCCATTGGCCGATCAGCGCGACCCAGGTAAAGGTTCCCGCCCCCAAAAGCGCCAGTTTCCAGCGGCCCAGATAAAAACCGATCACCCCGGCGACAGCCGCAAGCGCTGTCCATGGGATCGGGCCCAGATTGGGCCAGCGATTCTTGCCGTAAAACAGATTGCCGGACGCATCCAGCACCCATTCCAGCCCGGTGGTGAGCCAGCGCGTCAGGGCGAGTAGTCCCACATCATCGCGGACAAAGACAAAGGCGACGTCGAACCACGCGGCAAAGGGCGGGATCGCAGCCTCTGGCAGGCGATGCAGTCCGTCGGGCAATAGGCCAGCATACCAGGCGAGGGTCCAGAGACCAGCCAATGCCAAAAGCCCCAGAGCAACAGTCTTGGCCGAAAGTTGCGGCCCGGTTTGTGCCGAATTGACGGTCATCAATCCGCGCCCAGCAGAATGTCCAAAGCTGCCTGCCGGTCAAAGGCCCCGATCAGCACCCGGTCCTTGCTGACCGGGATCAGGCTTCGGCTGTCCTGCACCAACATCCGCGCCATGGCATGGACGGTCGTCATCGCATCAACCGGCTTGCCGGTGCCAATGGCCGCGGGATCAGCCAGCGTCTGCGCCCGGACGACGCGGGCCTTGTCGATGTCTTCGGTGAACTTGCGGACATATTCAGTCGCGGGGTGCAGCACGATCTGGTCGGGGATGTCGCATTGTTCGATCGCGCCATCCTTCATGATGGCGATGCGGTCGGCAAGGCGCAGGGCCTCGTCAAAATCATGGGTAATAAAGACGATTGTCTTGCCCAGAAGGCCTTGCAGGCGCAGGAACTCATCCTGCATTTCGCGCCGGATCAGCGGGTCAAGGGCGGAAAAAGGTTCGTCCAGAAACCAGATATCGGGCTCAATCGCCAGACTGCGGGCAATGCCGACGCGCTGCTGCTGGCCGCCTGACAGTTCTCGCGGGAAGTATTCTTCGCGGCCCTCAAGGCCCACCAGCTTGATCACCTCAAGCGCGCGGTCGCGGCGGGTGTGTTTGTCCTGTCCGCGCATTTCCAGCGGGAAGGCCACGTTTTCCAGCACGGTCCGGTGCGGCAACAACCCAAAGGATTGGAACACCATCCCCATTTTGGACCGGCGCAGGGCGATCAGGTCGCGCTCCGACAGGGCCATGATATCCTGCCCCTCAACCTTGATCTTGCCTCCAGTGATGTCATGCAGGCGGGAAAAACAGCGGACAAGCGTGGATTTGCCAGAGCCGGACAGACCCATGATGACCAGCATTTCGCCCCGTCGCACGTCAATCGAGACATCCCTGACACCCGCGATATAGCCCTTGGCGCGGATGTCGTCGTAACTGAGCCCCGGTTGCATGTCGGCCAAAAACCGCTTCGGGTCTGGTCCGAACAATTTCCAGGCATTCTGGCAAGAGATGACGGGCGGGCTGATGGACATTTTAGGCCTAATTTGTAAGTATCCCCGCCCGGTGTTTGCCGGACGGGGACAAGTCGCTACAGTGTCAGGCCAGCTTAGTTTACCCAAGCTTCCCAGACATCCTTGTTGGCTTCCAACCAAGCGGTTGCAGCTTCCTCTGGCTCCATCTCGTCGATATCGACCAATTTGGCCATTTCGGCAATTTGCGGATTGGTAAAGGAAACCTGCTGCAGCAAAGCGTATGCGGCGGGCCATTTCGCTTCCATGCCGTCCCATGCGGCGATTTTCAGATAGCCGTTTGCCGGATTGCCGCAGTCGAACAATGCGTCGGGGTTCGGGCCGACAGCCGGGTCGACGTCACAGCCATCGACCCAGGCCGGGAATTCGACAAATTCGCCGGGCCAGACGGCTTCGGCAAAGTTCGGGGTCCAGTTGAACACCACGATCGGGCGCTTGTCGGCCTCGGCGGCGGCAATCTCGGCCCACAGTGCAGCAGCCGATCCTGCATTGACCACGACGAAGTTCATGTCAAGGGCGGCGACACGTTCCTGACCATGCTTCAGCCAGTCAACCGGCCCGTCCAGATAGCG
>JANOMH010000228.1:0-8576 GCA_031420215.1 Rhodobacterales bacterium
CCCCTATGCAAAGCCCATGAGATTGCTCTTTTTAGGCGATGTGATGGGCCGGGCGGGCCGGGCGGCGGTGGTGGCGCGGCTGCCCCAGTTGCGTATTCAATGGAAGTTGGATTTCGTCGTGATCAATGCCGAAAACGCCACCTCTGGTGCCGGTCTGTCGCCGGAACATGCCAAGGTCTTGCTGGATGCAGGGGCCGATGTGCTGACCCTGGGTGACCATGCCTTTGATCAAAAGGAGATGATTGCCTTTATCGAAAAAGAGCCGCGCCTGATCCGGCCCTTGAACTATTCCAAAGTCGCGCCGGGCCGTGGGGCCAAAGTCTTTGATGCGCCGGGCGGGCGCAAGGTTCTGGTGGCACAGGCTTTGGGCCAGGTGTTCATGAAACGCCCGTTTGATGACCCGTTTTCGGCACTGGACACGGTGCTGCGGGCCCATCCGCTGGGCGGGATGGTGCAGGCCAGCCTGATTGACATCCATTGCGAGGCGACTTCGGAAAAAATGGCCATCGGCCATTTTTGCGACGGCCGCGCCAGTATTGTGGTCGGCACCCATACCCATGTGCCCACCGCCGATGCGATGATATTGCCCGCAGGCACTGCCTATCTGACCGATGCGGGGATGTGCGGCGATTACAATTCGGTCATCGGCATGGACAAAGTTGAACCTTTGCGCCGCTTCATCACCGGCATGCCCAAGGATCGCTTTACCCCGGCCGAGGGCGAGGCTACTTTGAGCGGACTTTACGTCGAAACCGATGACCGGACCGGCCAGGCGACCCGTGTAGCCCCGGTCCGTCAGGGCGGCAGGCTGGCCCCGGCGCAACCTTTGGCCCAGCCTTGAACCGTCGTCTGCTCTATCTTGGGGTGCTCTTGGCCTGTGGCCTGTCCTGGGGGTCGACGCAGACCTTGGGCAAGATCGCGGTCTCAACCGGGCACCTTCATTTCGGGCTGATCTTTTGGCAAATGGCCATCGGGGCGGTATTTCTGGGGATCATCACGCTGGTCCAGCGAAAATCCGTCCCCTTGAATCGGGCGACCCTGACCTTTAGCGTGATTATTGCCATTATCGGCACAATCATCCCAAATTCGGCCTTTTACTATGCCGTGGCGCATCTGCCCGCCGGGATCATGTCGATCATCATTTCGACAGTGCCGCTGATGTCTTTTCCGATCGCCCTTGCGCTGGGCACGGATCGGTTCAGCGCCGCCCGATTGGCCGGGCTCTTGTGCGGGTTGGCCGGGGTGGCGCTGATTGCTTTGCCGCAATCCAGTCTGCCTCAGGCCGGAATGGCTGCCTTTATCCCCATCGCTATGATCGGCCCGTTGTTTTACGCCAGCGAGAGCAATTTTGTCGCCAAGTTTGGCACCGCCGGGATGGATGCGCTGCAGGCGATGTTCCTGACCTCGGTCGTGGGGGCGATCCTGTCCTTGCCGCTGGCTGTGTTCAGTGGCCAGTTCATCGATCCCACAGCCGGTTTCGGCGCACCCGAGGCTGCATTGGTCGCGTCGTCCCTTGTCCATGCTTTGGCCTATAGTGGCTATTTATGGCTCGCCTCAAAGGCGGGGGCGGTATTCGCGGCGCAGTCTGGCTATATCGTCACCGGAACCGGGGTCATCTGGGCCATGGCTTTGCTGGGCGAGACCTATTCCGGCTGGGTCTGGGCTGCCCTTGTGCTGATGTTGGTTGGGCTGACCCTTGTGCAGCCGCGTGAGTCTTCTGATCAAGTTCTGTCAAAGGAAACCATCTGATGTTTGGCATCACCCTGTCCCCTGACATGTCGATCTATGTCGCTCTTGGCATCATGGTTCTGATGTTCGTCGCTTTCGTCCGCGAGGATTACCCGGTCGAGGTTGTGGCCATCACCGGCGCTGTTGCCATGTTGCTGCTGGGCATTCTGCCCACGGATGGGGCGATGAAAGTGTTTGCCAATAACGCCCCCTGGACCATTGCCGCTATGTTCGTGCTGGTGGGCTCGCTGGTCCGGACTGGCGGGCTGGACTGGATCAGCAATCTGGCTGCCCGCTATGCGACCAATAACCCAAAGCTGACGATTGCGGGGATAGGCATCGGGGTCGTCGCACTTTCGGCCTTTATCAACAACACACCAATCGTCGTTGTGATGCTGCCGATATTCATCCAGCTGGCCAAACAAATGAATATAGCCGCTTCCAAGCTGCTGATCCCGCTGGCTTATCTGACAATTCTGGGCGGCACGGTCACGTTGGTCGGCACGTCGACCAATCTTGTGGTCGATGGGGTCGCACGTTCTGCCGGGCTGGAGCCGTTCTCGATCTTTGAGATTACCCCTATTGGCCTGCCACTGGCGATTGTCGGTATGCTCTATCTGGCATTGATGGGGCCGATTTTGCTGCCCAACCGCACCAGCATGGCGACCCTGCTGTCCGATAAATCCAAGATGCGGTTTTTCACCGAAGCTGTCATTCCGCCCGACAGCAACCTGATTGGCCGCGATGTGACATCGGTGCAACTGTTCAAACGCGAAGGCGTGCGCCTGATCGACGTGATCCGCGGCGATGCCTCGCTCCGCCGCGATTTGACCGGGGTCACCCTGCAGACCGGGGACCGGGTGGTCTTGCGCACCGCGATGACCGAGCTTTTGTCCTTGCAAGCCAACAAGGCACTCAAGCGGGTTGATCAGGTCTCCTCGGTGCAGACCAGCACGGTCGAAGTATTGATCTCGCCCGATTGCAAGATGGTCGGGCGGCGGCTGGGCGAATTGCGGCTGCGGCGGCGCTACGCCGTCTATGTGCTGGCCGCCCACCGGCGGAACCAGAATATTGGCCGGCAGCTGGATGATCTGGTGGTCCGGGTTGGTGATACGTTGCTGTTGGAAGGGGCCATGGAGGATATCCAGCGCCTTGCCACCGACATGGAACTGATCGACGTCTCGCATCCCAAAGAGCGCGCTTTCCGGCGCAGCAAAGCCCCGATTGTCATTGCCGTCCTGATGAGTGTGATCGGCCTGTCAGCCATCGACGTGGCCCCGATCGAGATCATGGCCTTTATTGGTGTCGCCGTGGTCCTGCTGACCCGCTGTATCGACCCGGACGAGGCGTTTGGGTTTATCGATGGCCGTCTGATGGGCATGCTGTTTGGCATGCTCGCGGTGGGCGCGGGGCTGGAGCATTCTGGCGCTGTGCAGAAAATCGTCGACGGGGTGGCCCCTTATATGATCGGCTGGCATCCGACGCTGCTGATTTTTGCGATCTATGCGCTGACCTCGTTCCTGACCGAGCTTCTGTCCAACAATGCAGTAGCCGTCGTGGTCACCCCCGTGGCGATCAGCCTGGCCGTCACGCTGGGGATCGACCCGCGCCCGGTGGTGGTGGCAGTGATGATGGGGGCGTCATTCGGCTTTGCCACCCCCATCGGCTATCAGTGTAACACGATGGTTTACGGCCCTGGCGGCTATACTTTCGGGGACTTTATGAAGATCGGCGTGCCGCTGAATATTCTGATGGGTGTGGTGGCGGCGATTTTGATCCCTGTGGTTTATACGCTGTAGGGCAGGGCTTGCGGCCCGGCTTGGCCTTGGACTATAGACAGCCCGATCAGACAGTCAGGAAGGGTCGCGCAACATGGCCGGGCATTCAAAATGGGCAAACATCCAGCACCGCAAGGGCAAGCAGGATGGTATCCGCTCGAAAATGTTCTCGAAACTCGCCAAGGAAATCACCGTGGCGGCCAAGATGGGCGACCCTGACCCTGCCAAGAACCCGCGCCTGCGTTTGGCCGTGAAAGAGGCGAAATCGGTGTCGGTGCCCAAGGATGTGATCGACCGGGCGATCAAGAAAGCCGTCGGTGGTGATGCCGAGATGTATGACGAGATCCGGTATGAAGGCTACGGCCCCAACGGCGTGGCCGTCATTGTCGAAGCGATGACCGACAACCGCAACCGCACCGCGTCGAACGTCCGCAGCTTTTTCACCAAAACCGGCGGCAATCTGGGCGAGACGAATTCCGTGGCCTTCATGTTCGACCGGGTTGGCGAGATCATGTATAAGGCCAAGGTTGGTGATGAAGATGCCGTGATGGTTGCCGCTTTGGATGCCGGGGCCGATGATGTCGAAAGCGACGAGGAAGGCCACTGGATTTACTGCGCCGATACCGCGCTGAACGAGGTCTCGGCCGCCTTGGAGACCAGTTTGGGCGAAAGCGAAACCGCCAAGTTCATCTGGAAACCCAAGACCACCACCCCCGTCGATCTGGACACGCTGACCAAACTGATGAAGCTGGTCGAGTTGCTCGAGGATGATGACGATGTCCAGAACGTCACCACCAATTTCGAAGCGACCGATGCGGTGATGGAAGCCTACGACGCGAGTTGAGGCCACTTGAAACCAACGCAGAGTCCGCCTTTGTTCCGCATCATTCTGTCCGCTAGTGTTCGCCGCCTGACAGAAGATACCCGATGGCGGCTTAGAGCCCATTGCGGACCATATCTTTTTGCCCGGAGTCAAGGCGCGTAGCGCCGCCGGGCAGCGCCTGCCACCCCGGCCCGGCCACGGGCCGGGCGTTCTTCGCGGAAATCCCCCACTGGGGGATTTCTGGTCGCTCATCACCCCCCACGGGCAGGCGCTCCTGTAGCAGCGGTATCTAGAATATCTACAGCAGTGGCGGCACCATAAAGCTCTGCAGAACTGGCATTGCTGCGCCCACCCGGCGATCAGGCGCTGCCCTGTGTCCGGAGAGACAGGTCAATGACCGCTTCGTCCGCACAGCTGACCTTGGTCACTTATGGCGCTTGGCGCACAGGAACCTTTTGTCAGGTGGCGAACACTACGCACCCACGGGGGCACCTCCACGCATTGTGAGAAGGCGACAGTTGCTGGGGCTGTTTTGACATTTTTTTAACAAATTTTGACCTGTCGTTGAACGACTCCGCGAAAGCTTCGCCCGATATTGATGCCCATGCTGTGGGGGACGTGATGGTGCAGGTGCAAGCCGGACAGCCGAGGGATGCCGGTCCGGTGCCGCATGACATGACGCAACCACCAGGCACATAGGTGGCCGGGAAATCAAAGAACACAGTGTCACCGCAGAGATAACACTCGGGGGAGGACGCGACATGACGACACTGAATCGGCGGGAGTTCATCATCGGGAGTGCGGTCGGTCTGGCCGCCTTGTCAGCCCGGATTGCGCAGGCCTTTCCAACCCGGCCCGGTGAAACCGTGATCCCTTGGGCCGACCCGCCACCGCCCTTTACTGAACCGTGCTGTACCTCTCCTGTCTTTTGGGAGGATCTTGGCGGCTGGATCACGCCGGAGGAGAAGTTCTTTTTCGTCTCGCATTTCGGCAGCCCGGCGATCGACGCCGCCACCTGGGCGCTCGAGATCGACGGATTGGTCGAGCATCCGCTGCGCCTGACCTTGGAAGACATCGGGGCGCGGGCGGAACAGACCGTCGCCTTCACGCTGGAATGCTCGGGAAACCACGGATTTCCCAGTTTCACGACGGCCATCGGCAATGCGCGGTGGACCGGAACCTCACTGGCGAGCTTGCTCCAAGAGGCTGGAGTCAAGGACGACGGGATCGAAGTCGTGTTCTGGGGCACCGACGCGGGCGACATCGTCCTGAAAGACGGCATCCGCGATGTGGCAATGCACCAGAACTTTGCCCGGTCGATGTCGCTGGTGGATGCGATGCACCCGGACAATATCCTGTGCCACACGATGAATGGCGCGCCGCTGCCCATTGCACATGGCTTTCCCCTGCGGCTGATCGCCCCCGGCTGGTACGGCATTGCCAATGTCAAATGGCTCAAGCGGATCGAAATCCGCGACCGCCGGTTCGAGAGCCTGCTGATGGGCCGCGACTATGTCACGATCCGCGCAGAACAGCACAACGGTGAAACTGTCTGGGCCGAGACATCTGTTGGCCGGGCCCGGTTGAAGTCAGCGCCGGGCCGCGTCACCACCGATGACGGGGGATTGCGCATTACCGGTGCAGCCTGGGGTCAGCCAATCGCGGCGGTCGAAGTGCAGATCGACGACGGACCCTGGGTCAATGCCATGCTGGACCGGGGCGATGTGCCGGACGGGTCTGCCGGTTATGCCTGGGTATTCTGGCAGGTGGACTGGACTGATGCCGCTGCCGGGGAACACCGCATTACCTCGCGCGCCATCGACATGGCGGGGAATATCCAGCCCGCGATGGACGACCCGGTGATCACCGGCAAGCATACTTATTGGGAAAGTAATGGGCAGGTGACCCGGACCATTCTTGTCCCGTAGCACCTGATGATGACCGTCCGGCAAGCCCAGAATCAACCATCGGCCCTGAAACCTCTGAACACCCAAGGAGAAACGTCATGAAGTTTACGCCATTACTTTCGACCGGTCTGCTGATGTTGACCGGGTTTGCCGGACCCGTCCTTGCCGACGCGCATGCCGACGTGGTCGCCAGCGCCGAATCTGCGGCACCGGCGGCCATATCGACTGGGGCGACAATTTATGGGTTTGATGCCGACGGGCAGATGACGACTGTGCGCGAGGGCACAAATCAGTACTGGTGCATGGCCGATGACCCGGCCACCCCCACGGCCGACCCGATGTGCGGGGATGCCAATGGCATGGAATGGGTCATGGCCTGGATCGGCAAGACCGAACCGCCGCCGGGCCATGTCGGGCTGATCTATATGCTCGCGGGCGGATCAGATGCCAGCAATACCGACCCCTACGCCACCGCCGAAACCAACGACAACAATTGGGTGACGACCGGGCCGCATATCATGATCATGAATGCGACCGACTTGATGGCGGGCTATCCGACCGACCCCGATCCGGATCCCAGCATGCCTTATGTGATGTATGCGGGCACACCCTATGCGCATCTGATGGTGCCGGTCGAATGACCCGGCCAAAGCGAAGTCAGTTCCCAGATCCTTTGTGACGGAGTCCAAGAATGAAACGAATTGCGTTATTTGCTGTTGTGGCCGCATTTGCAGCAGTCCCCATGGTTGCGGCGGCCCAAGACGATCTTGTCAACTGTCAGGAATGGCTGGAGATGGAGAGTGCCGACCAACTGGCGGCCATCGATGTTGCCCTGGCCCAGGCCGAAGACCACGGGATGGGTCGCCGGTTTGGCGCGGATGCCACCGCCGAGGACAAGCTGGATTACATGCAGGTGTCCTGCACTGACCCTGATGGGTCGGTGATGGTGGATCTGGTCGACATGCTTGGTTCCTGACCGGGCCGAGTGCTGCGTGGTGCATGCGAAGGGCGCGCCGTGGCGCGGGCCCGGATCGCAGGCCGTGGCCAGAACCGCGGCTGACCGACGGTCTGCGGGGTCGTTGTCCGCTGTGATCACGAACATTTGTAAAATCGCCGAATTTGTGTTAACGACGGGACGAATAGAACATGGGTGCGGTCATGGAACCTTCCCCCGTCGTGCATTTCGGCCCATTCACCTTTGACCGCGCGCGTATGGTTTTGCAGCGCAACGATCAGCCCATTCCGATTGGCGGGCGGGGGGCCGCGATCCTTGCCGCACTGGCCGATGCCGGGGGCGCAGTGGTCAGCCGGGATGCGCTGATCGATGCGGTCTGGCCCGGCCTGATCGTCGAAGAGCGCAACCTGACCGTTCAGATCGCGACTTTGCGCAAAGCGATGGGCGATTTACCCAACGGCCATGACCCGATCAGCACCGTCGCCCGCGTCGGCTACCGCCTGATCTGCGACAACCCCGTGCCTGCCACGATTGCAGCGCTCAGGCCCTCGGTCGCCGTGCTGCCCTTTGTCAACCTGACCGCCGAGCCCGAATTGGCCTTTTTCGCCGATGGCATGACCGAAGACATCATCGCTGCACTGTCGCGTTTCCGGACCCTCGCCGTGGTGGCGCGGGGTGCCACGGTCGGTTTGCAGAACCGGACGGCGGCTGTGGCGCTGGGCGTGTCCTATGTCGTGGAGGGCAGCGTGCGGCGCGAGGGGCGGCGGCTGCGCATCGGCGTCCGGCTGACGGATACCGCAGGACAGGTGCTGTGGGCGGACCGGTTCGAGGACGAGTTGGGCGGCGTGTTCGAGATGCAGGACCGGATCACCGCCGCCGTTGTCAGGGTGGCCGAGCCGCGCATCAGCGGCGCAGAAGTTGAAAGATCGCGCCGCAAGCATCCCGAAAACCTGGACGCTTATGATCACTTCATCCAGGGATTGGCCTGTTTCCATGGCACGAGCACACCCTTTGGACGCAACCACGCCATAGTTCACCACTTTGACCGCGCCGTAGCGCTCGACCCCTCATTTCCCCAGGCGCTGGCCTATGCGGGCATGGCGCACGAATGGCGAAGCATGCTCGATCTTGCGGCGGATCAGGCGAGCGAATTCGCCATTACCCTTGATTTATGCGACCGGGCAGCGGCGATGGCAGTCGACGACGCGCTGGTGCTCGCCATGGCGGCCCTCGTCCAACACGGTCTGCGTGACGACGGCGAGGGCGGACTTGCCTTGGCAAGCCGGGCGGTCGCTCTGAACCCCCACAGCCACGACGTGGTGGATTTTGCCGCAACGGTCCACATGCTGCGCGACAGAACCGAGGCGGCCAGCGAGATGTTCCAA
>JANOMH010000229.1:0-6595 GCA_031420215.1 Rhodobacterales bacterium
AGAGCTGATGTCAGCCGAGATGCGGGGGCGGCTGAAAGGGATGCTGCAAGGGCGCAGGGCGCGAGTTGCCCCTGACCTGCCGCCCGATGTGCTGAACCATATCCGCGCAGCACTCGCGGCGGATAAGGAGCGGTTTGCAGCGATGAGTGGGTTGGGCGAGAAGGGGGCTTGATTGCGGCCCTTCCTGCCCTTCACGCCCGAAACACAGCAGCTGGCCCCATCGGGCCAGCAGGCGGTTTGCCTTCGATGTGAATCGCTCTCTGCCTCGCCCGATCTCGCCCCGGCGAAGGCCGGGGCCTCGCTGCTTTGACGAGAGCCATCGGGACCCCGGCCTTCGCCGGGGCGGGATCGGGGGGAATGCGTCGCATGAAACCCAAACCGCTTTTAATAATATTCGCCCGGTTTAGCCGGTTGACTGGTCTGTGGCGGGGGCGGCCGGCGCCTGGCTGTCGGGGGTTGGCGGCTCTGAAGCGGGGGGGGCAGTGGCAGGCGAATCGGCCGCCGGCGCGGCATCGGCAGGGGCCGCTGTTGCCGGATCAGTTGCGGGGCTGGCCCCGGACTGATCGGCAATGAACGCCTGCATCCTGAGGTCAATCCATAGCCGGATATCATCGACCACGGCGACATAGCGGGTCAGCACCGGCGCTGCTGCCGGGACCAATATGCTTAGCCTTGGGGCACCGAGATAAAGCCCGATCAGAATAGCCACGATCAGCATGACCGTGCCGAAACCGAACCGCGCCCCGCGTTTGCGGGTGTGGATCGCGGCTTCTGTCGCAGCGATATAATCATCCTGAGAGTTCGGGCGCAGGCTGGAATTGATCATTTCGATATCGGGCAGCAATTCGCGCCGGGCGGCAGACGGGATCGGCCGGGGAGCTGCGGTAAGCTCATCTGTCCGCACAAAGGCGGTGCGGCGGCGGACATCGTCATCGCGATGTTCGTCAGAGGTAAGAGGGGGCATCAGGGATGGCCGCACTGGTTCGATGGGCGCCTCGGCAGCGCGGGCAGCAGCCTCACGCGTGGCTTCTTCGCGCAGCATTTCGGCCAGATCAACCGACAGACCACGCCGTTGCGCCCCGGCCGCGATGGGAACGGGGTCTTTGGGCACGGGAGTGGTATCAATATTCAGATCAGCAAACTCGTCCGGATCAGGACCGGGAGCCGCAGCGGCAGGCTGCACGATCGGCTCCGCCTCGGCTTGGACGGGGTCAACCACGGGAGTGGGTGGCGGTGTGGGTGGCGGCAATGGCGCACCCGCCTCGGCCGCTTCAGACGCGCCGGGCCGTTCAAACCATGTGTGCCCGCAGTTAGAGCATTGTACATCTCGTCCGGCAACTGGGATGACATCATCCGCAACTTCGTATTGCGCCCCGCAATTCGGGCAGATTAACCGCATATTTCCTGTCCTTCTGCCCGTAGTTCTGAACCTGACCACGTTTATTGGTCATATCCTAGCGTCACTCCGCCCGTTCGCCAAGGATTTGCAATGGAAATGCTGCGCGGCGATTGAAACCGTTGCATGATTTCGGCAGAAGGGGGCAGAAAAAGGGGATAACCTGTGATCGAGCTTCGCAATGTGGCCTATACTTACGGCGGGGCAGAGCTGTTTTCGGACCTGTCGCTGGTTCTGGCCCCCGGATCGTTCCACTTTCTGACCGGCCCGTCGGGGGCTGGCAAGACCACCCTGATGAAACTGTGTTACGCAGAACTTACTGCCACTTCCGGCCAGGTATTGTTGTTTGGCGAAGAAAGCCGGGGGCTGAGCCGCGATGCGATTGCGCTGGCCCGCCGCAGGATTGGGGTGGTGCATCAGGATTGCCAGTTTCTGGACCATTTGCCCCTGGCCGAGAATGTGGCGCTGCCGCTGACTGTGGCGGGCCGCAAGGGTGAGGCGGCGCAGGACCTGACCGATTTGCTCAGCTGGGTCGGGCTAAGCGCACAAGCGGCGCAATTGCCGCCGTCGCTGTCGGGCGGGGAACGCCAAAGGGCGGCTTTGGCCCGCGCCGTGATCATGTCCCCCGATGTGGTGTTGGCCGATGAGCCCACCGGCAATGTCGATTGGGAAATGTCGCAGCGCCTGTTGGCCCTGCTGGTCGAATTGAACAAGATGGGCAAAGCAGTGCTGATCGCGACGCATGACCTTAACCTGATTCGCGCGGCCAAAGCACAGGTGCCGGCCCGGATTTTGCGCCTGCGCGGCGGTAAACTGCAATCGGCGGGGGTGGATTTGTGAAGGCGCGGGTTGGCCGGTTCTTTGCGTTGATCGCGGGTGACCCGCAGGCCGACCGGGCGGTACCGCCCACCGGATTCACCGCACAGCTGACCGTATTCACCGCCGGGTCAATGGCGTTTCTGGCAGTGTTCGCGCTGTCATTGTCATTGGCCACGGGGCGGTTGGCCGACCGCTGGGCCTCGGAACTGGCGCGCACGGCGACGTTGCGGATATCCGCCCCGGCGGATCAGATCGAGGCGCAGACCGCCGCAGCGGTCCGGCTGTTAGAAACGACGCCGGGGATCGCCAGCGCAAGGGCCCTGACAGCGGAGGAGGAAAAGGCGCTGTTGGAGCCGTGGTTTGGCGCGGATCTACCGCTGGACAGCCTGCCGATGCCGCAATTGATCGAGATTGTCGAAGAGGCTGATGGGTTTGATCCCACCGGCCTGCGCGCAAGGTTGCAGGCCGAAGTGCCCGGCGCAGTTCTGGATGATCATACCCGCTGGCGCGAACCTTTGGCCGAGGCGGCGGGCAGGTTGCGCCTGCTTGGCTGGCTGGCCCTGTTACTGATCGCCGGGGCGACAGCGGCGATGATCACGCTGGCTGCACAATCCGCACTTGCCGCCAATGCGCAAGTGATCCGGGTTCTGCGGCTGGTCGGCGCGCGGGACGTATACATTGCCCGCGCCTTTGTCCGCCGCTTTACGTTTCGGGCGTTGATCGGGGCGGCGGGTGGAACGCTGACCGGGCTGGTCGCGGTGTTCCTGCTGCCGCGCGGCGATGTGGCGGGCGGGTTCCTGCCCGGCTTTGGGCTGCAAGGTGTGCATTGGATCTATCCACTGGCGATCCCGCCGTTGGCGGCGGCGGTGGCGTTCTGGGCCACACGGGCGGCAGCACTTCGTGCGCTGCGGGAGCAATCGTAATGCGACGGATGGAGCAATCGTAATGCGACGGATGGAGCAGTGGTGATGCGACGGATGGAGCAGTGGTGATGCGACGGATGGAGCAGTGGTGATGCGACAGGTGCAAATGGTGCGGTCGGTTTTGTTTATCGCGCAGATGTATGTGATGATGCTGCCGTTCGCGGTTTTCTATGCCCCATGGGCGATTTACAGCCCGGATGGCGCGGTGGCTTGTTGTCATGCCTGGTGCAACTGGGTGCGCTGGACGGCCGGCTGGATGGTGGGCCTGCGCACCGAAGTGCGCGGCATCCCACCCACGGACGAATGTATGGTCGCCGGAAAGCACCAGTCGTTTCTGGACATCATCATGATTTATTCCGCCGTTCCGCGCGGCAAGTTCATCATGAAAAAAGAACTGACCTGGGCCCCGATATTGGGTCAATATGCGCTGCGGATCGGTTGTGTCCCGGTGGACCGGGGCAAGCGGGGCCAGGCCATCAAGCAGATGATTGCCGATGTTTCAGCCGGCAAACTCGCGCCGGGCCAGTTGATTATTTACCCGCAGGGGACAAGGATCGCGCCGGGGGTGAAGGCGCCCTATAAGCAAGGCTCGGGCGCGCTTTATCGCGAGTTGGGGCAGGATTGTGTGCCGGTGGCCTGTAATGTGGGCGTGTTCTGGCCCCGGCACGGGATTTACCGCAAACCCGGTCTGGCAGTAATCGAGTTTCTGCCCCGCATTCCCAAGGGTCTGCCGGTGGATGAGCTGATGAAGCAGTTGGAGACGGTGATTGAAGCGCAGTCGAATGTGTTGATGGCCGAGGCGGGGTGGGTTGAAACCCACCTTACGCCGAAGTGACGGGAGACAGTGTGGGTTGAAACCCACGTTACCAGAGGGCGGACGATGGCGAGTGATCAGGATACTGTCGACTATATCTGTGGCCAGATGGCGGGCGCAGGCCGGATTTCGGCCCGCAAGATGTTTGGCGAATATGGCGTCTATTGTGACGGGATCATTGTCGGCCTGATCTGTGACAATCAATTGTTCCTGGAGCCCGTGCCCGCAGTCCTGGCGCTGATGCCGGATGCAACCCTTGCCCCGGCCTATCCGGGTGGCAGGCCGCAGCTGTTGGTGGATGCGGGCCTGGATGATACTGACATTCTGGCACAGGCGATCCGGTTGATCGTCGCGGTAGCCCCGCCGCCGAAGCCGAAAACGGTCAAAAAAGGATAGATGCAGTGCATAGGGTTCCCGATATTGCCGCACTTGAGGCGCTGTATGGCCACCCTGCCGAGGCGTCGCTGATCAAGGTCACGGATTACCTGACCCCGCAATATCGCCAATGGATCATGGCCTCCCGGTTTTGTGTGCTCAGCACAGTTGGCCCCGAGGGCACTGATGGCAGCCCGCGCGGCGATGACGGCCCGGTGGTCATGGTCATGGATGACCGGACTTTGCTGTTGCCCGACTGGCGCGGCAATAACCGGATGGATTCCTTGCGTAATATTGTGCGCGATGGGCGGGTCAGCCTGATGTTCCTGATCCCCGGATCGACCACTGCGATGCGGGTGAATGGCACAGCTCATGTGTCGGTTGATCCCGTGTTGCTGTCCGGGTTTGCCCGCAAAGAGGGGCAGCCCCGCACGGTGATTGTTGTGACAATTGCTGAGGTTTATTCGCAGTGCGCCCGCGCCCTGATCCGCGCGGGGCTGTGGCAGGGCGTCGATGAAAGTGCCGGGTTGCCGACGGTTGGCGATATGCTGCGCGGGGTCAAGGCCGGGTTCGACGGGGCGGCCTATGATGCGGAGTGGCCTGGCCGCGCCGCCCGGACGATGTGGGCGGATGCGGATTGAGTCACTGGTTCTGGCAGGGGGGCGAGCGGCCAACGGTCAATGTGCTGGTGTCTGTCGTTATGGTTTCGGCAGCAGCCGTCAGGGGCGCGCTTGTCGGCGGTCCAAGCCTTTCGATGCGAACCGTGTAAGTCCCCGGGGCCGCAATCCCTTCGACTTGCAAAGTATATGTCCCAGTCAGGGCAAGAGTCTGTGCGCAAATCTCGGCCATATCTTTGGTATCATCGACAATGCCCTGCACGAGCGGGAAAATGTCACCGGGCGGCAATATCGACATGCTGCCGCTGGAGGCGATGAGTTGCACGGCAAGGCTGTCGCCCGCATTGGCGTCAAAACTCCAGTGGTCGGTGCCATTTTCGGCCAATGTCGCCTGCTGTGTGGTTTCGGGGGCCAGTGGACCCATCGCTTTCGGCGGTAAGAGTTCGGCAGGGGCCGGGGCGTAGGCCACAGGCTCTCGCCCGCCGCGGGTCAGCAAGAACACAAGGCCTGCGATGGCGATGATCACGAGGGCCATATAAACAGGGTTCAAACGCATGTTGAGGAAACCTCATTATGGACTCGATAAGGGCTAGCTTACATCAGGACAGCGGGCAGTCCATCACCGAGACTTTGACCCCGATCCGGGTCGTTTGATCGAACTGCAAACCAGCCACATTAATCGACAGACTGACCGGCGTCATGATCAGGCTGGCATTTGTCAGGGGCAGCGTCGTCGTTGCGCGGTCGATTTGGGCACCCCCAATCAGCACGCAGTCGGTTGGAAAGGTCAGGACGTAGCCGTTGAATGTGGCACTGGCGAACTGACCGGGCGGGGTATGCACATAGCTCAGGTCGATCCGCTGGTCAGACAGGTCAACCACCACCGGGACAACTTCAAAGTCAGAAGTGCCTTCGCGGACCAAGCCGAATTCCGGGCCGGGGACGACTTTGGCGGCATAATTTCGCCCGATAAACAGCGGGGTGGCAGGGGTATCATAAGTCAGGACGCTGAACACCACGCTGCGCCCGGACAGCACACCGGTTTCAGCCAGAAGCATTGCTGGGCCAATGGACAGGGCAAAGGCCGCAAACATCAGGCGGACCTGACGGCCCAGTCTCAGGCAGCCAGCCCCTTGGCCCCGATCCCCAGATACTTCTTGCGCCGCGCGTCACGGATGTCTTTGCCGGATTTGCCGTCCATTTCGGCCAGCATCACCCCGATCGCTTTGCCCACTGCATCAATCGCCGCAGCGCGGTGACGGTGCGCACCGCCGGTGGGTTCCTTGACGATCCGGTCACAGACCCCCAGTTCCTTGAGGTTCTGGGCAGTCAGGCGCAGGGCCTCGGCGGCTTCGCGCATCTTTTCGGCGTCTTTCCACAGGATAGAGGCGCAGCCTTCGGGGGAAATCACCGAATAGATCGAATATTCCAGCATTGCGAGCCGGTTGGCGGTGGCAAAGGCCACGGCCCCGCCAGAGCCACCTTCGCCGATGATCACAGCGACCAAAGGCACCTTGATCGACAGGCATTTTTCGGTGGCCCGCGCGATGGCTTCGGACTGGCCACGCTCTTCGGCACCTTTGCCCGGATAGGCGCCGGGGGTGTCGACAAGGGTGATGACCGGCAGGCCGAAGCGGTCGGCCAGATCCAT
>JANOMH010000230.1:0-3410 GCA_031420215.1 Rhodobacterales bacterium
CCATGATGCGCCCTTACCAGCGGTAATGGCTGAACGCTTTGTTCGCGTCGGCCATTTTATGGGTGTCTTCACGTTTCTTCACGGCGGTGCCACGGCCATTGACCGCGTCAATCATCTCGCCGGCAAGACGCTCTTCCATCGTGTGTTCGTTGCGGCCGCGCGAGGCGTTGATCAGCCAACGAATAGCCAAGGCTTCACGGCGCTCCGGCCGTACTTCGACCGGCACCTGATAGGTCGCCCCGCCAACCCGGCGCGAACGCACTTCGATCGACGGTTTGATATTGTCCAGACCTTCGTGGAACACTTCCACCGGGGACTTTTTCAGCTTGGTTTCAACCCGTTCAAAGGCAGAATAGACGATCCGCTCGGCGGTCGATTTCTTGCCATCAACCATCAGGATGTTCATGAATTTGGTGAGAACGCGGTCGCCATATTTGGCATCCGGCAGGATCTCACGTTTTTCGGCGGCGTGGCGGCGTGACATGGCGGCTTCCTCAAAATTTCGGGAATGGCGGGGCGAGCCCCGCCCTACGGCAAATGGGTAGGGCGGGGCCTGCCCCGCCGCTCAACTTATTTCGGACGCTTGGCGCCATACTTGGACCGGCGCTGACGACGGTTCTTGATGCCTTGGGTATCCAGCACGCCGCGCAGAATGTGATAACGGACGCCGGGCAAATCCTTGATCCGGCCGCCGCGGATAAGCACGACAGAGTGCTCTTGCAGGTTGTGGCCTTCACCGGGGATGTAGCTGATCACCTCAAAGCCATTGGTCAGGCGCACCTTTGCGACTTTCCGCATGGCCGAGTTCGGCTTTTTCGGGGTGGTGGTGTAGACGCGGGTACACACGCCGCGCTTTTGCGGGCAGGATTCCAGGTGCATCGACTTGGATTTGACAATTCTGGGCTGGCGCGGTTTGCGGATCAGCTGTTGGATCGTGGGCATAAGGGCCGTTTCCTACTTGGTGATCGCAGCCTTTTCAGGGGCGACCGGTTACATTCACGCACTTTGCACGTCTGCAAAGCACAAAAAACCCGCAGTCGATCCCTTACCGGAGGATCGGTGCGGTGGGGCTCCAGAGGATCGGGGAAACAGTATCCCGGATCATGACCACGTCAGCTCTGAGAACCGGACAAAGCGGTTGCCCACTTCGCCTGATTGCGCGCCGTATAGGTCGAGTCGCGGGGGGTGTCAACAGGGGCGGCAGGGGCCGTCCGCCATTGGTCTTGACCGAATCGTCGGGCAAGACCAGCAATGATCATGCTCATCTCATTTCAGGTGTCATCACGAAAAACGCAAGTCTTCTTGGAGTGTTGGCCAGCCTCTCGATTGGCTTGTCGGGCTGCGGTGATTTTGCTGGTTTTGGCGGCGCGGATCTGCCGGAACGGTGACCTATGATGGAGTCGTTACCGCCTCGACATCTGGCGCCTATGTCGGCAGTCTTTATGCCGATTTGTCGATGGACGTGGATTTTGCGGGCGGTGCGATCACCGGGTCGATCACCAATGTCGACCTTGTCGACGATGCGGCGGGCGATGTGGTGCAGGATCTGACAGGCACGCTGGTACTTGATGGCGATCAGACCGACACGCTGGCAGGGGCCATAGTCGGGGCAACCGCGACGGGCAACCTGACCGGGGCTGGCGTCGTCACTGGGACAACAACGGCCGTATTGGTCCTTGCCGGATCGGTCCGCAGTGACGTGACAGACGCCGATACCGTCTATGGCACAATGTCCGGTGGTATGGCTGGCAGTTTTAACCTGAGCCTGTCCGGCGGCCAATTCTACGGCACAGAAACACCTTAGCCCCGCGCCAGCCGCATTGCCCGTTCCCGGTACAGCGTAAACAGCCCGGTCGCCACCACAATGGCCGCGCCGACCAAGGTCCAGCCATCGGGAAAGGTCTTGAACACCACCACTCCGAGGATCAGCGCCACCAATAAGCTGGTATAGCGGAACGGAGCGACAAAGCTGATCTCGCCGATCCGCATCGACTGGACCGACAGGATATAGCCGCCGATCACAAACACGGCGGACCCCAGCACCGACCAACCCGCCCCTGCGGTCAGCGGTTTCCATTCGACAAACAGCGCCCCGACCCCGGCAAACAATGTTACCCCAAGTGCAGCGACCACAGCGACCAGCAAGGACGGCACCTGCACCGACACCTGCCGCGCCAGGATATCGCGCAAGGTGACACAGGCGACCGAGGCCAGCACATAGATTGAATAGATCGTGAACCCGTCCCCCCCCGGCTTGACGATCAGCATCACCCCGGCAAAGCCGATCAGAATAGCCGCCCAGCGCCGCCAACCAACCTTGTCACCCAGAAACAGTGCCCCGGCCAGGGTGATGGTCAGCGGCAGGGACTGCATGATTGCAGCCACATTGGCGAAATCGACATGGAACAGCGCAGTGATAAAGAACCACGCGGCCCCGGCCTCGGCCACCGTACGAACCCCGATGCGCCACCAATCCCGCCGCGACACACGAATCCGGTGTAATCCCATCCAGAGGGCCAGCCCGATCATGAAGGCCGAGGTGACACAGCCGCGCAGCAGGATCACCTGAAACAATGGCAAGCTGTCCGACAGGATTTTCAGAAATGCGTCATTGATGGTGAAACAGGCCATCGAGCCTGCCATCATCGCGGCACCACGCAGGTTATCGGAATGGTCGGACATAACTGTTCGGTAACAGTGGATCGGTATAGACGCCAGTGGGGTCGATATGATTGAAAGCCCGGCATGACGGCAGCGGATGAAAAATTTCTGGTTTTTGCGGCGATGCGCAATGAAGGGGCCTTCATTGTTGAATGGGTGACCTGGTACCGGATGCTCGGGTTTCAGGTGCTGATTGCCACCAATGACTGCACCGACCATTCGGTCGCATTGCTTGCGGCCCTGTCCAGTGCGGGCTGGCTCTCGCATTTCAGCCATGACCCCGGAGCAAGCCCACCCAAGCAATCGGCCCACCGGCAGATGCGCAGACAGCCACAAGTCGCGGCCACCGACTGGCTGCTGATCTGCGATGTCGATGAGTTTCTGGTAGTCCATGCCGGGGATGGCACCGTCAGGGCCCTGCTCGACACCGTCGGGCGGGATTTTCTGGGGATTGCGCTGCATTGGCAATGCTTTGGCACCGGCGGGAATGCGACCTATGCGGATGGGCTGGTGCACCGGCAATTCCTGCGGCGTGGCACCGCGCGACATGGGGTCAACCGCAACTTCAAGTCCCTGTTCAAACAGCCCTTGCGCTACAAGCGCTATTCCGACCACGGGCCTTTTGGATTTGACGGGGTCTGGGGCGAGGGGACCAATCACTTCGTCAATGCCGAGGGCCAGACTATCCCCCGGTTCATGACCACCCCGCACCCGGTCCGGTTCAGCGATCTGGAGGATATTACAACCGT
>JANOMH010000231.1:0-5735 GCA_031420215.1 Rhodobacterales bacterium
TTGACCGCATGCACCTCGCCCGAACGGATGCGAAACACGGTCTTGAGGCCCCGCACATCCAGCACGGGTTCAATGGGTCGAGCCCCATCAGGCATGGAAGAACCTCCCAAGTGGTTCTGATCGTTTGTTATTCTTGCCAGCGATCGCAGCGCCGCTGTGCTTGACGCTTACGTTATCACCTAAATTGCCCCCGGCAAGTCCCGTCTGCATCCCGCCGTAGCGTCAACCGGGCCGCCCCTTGCCCTTGGCCCCCCCTTGGGCCAGACTTTCGGGCAAGCCATGACAGGAGTCCGCCAGATGCCGATCAAAAACCGTTTCGCCGAAATGCTGCCCGACATCACCGCCTGGCGGCGCGATTTGCATGAACACCCCGAGATTCTGTTCGACACCCATCGCACAGCGGCAGTGGTCGCCGACAAGCTGCGCGAATTTGGCTGTGACGAGGTGGTCACAGGGCTTGGCCGCACCGGCGTGGTCGGCGTGATCAAAGGGCGCACGGATTCTGGCAGGGTCATTGGCCTGCGCGCCGATATGGACGCGCTGCCGATCATGGAACAGACCGGCCTGACCTATGCCAGCAAAACCCCCGGCGCGATGCATGCCTGCGGCCATGATGGCCATACTGCGATGTTGCTGGGGGCGGCGCGGTATCTGGCCGAAACCCGCAATTTTGACGGCACCGTCGTGGTGATTTTCCAGCCCGCCGAAGAGGGCGGTGGTGGTGGCCGCGAGATGTGCGCCGATGGCATGATGGACCGCTTCAGGATTGACGAGGTTTACGGCATGCACAACTGGCCGGGCCGCCCGGTGGGCAGTTTTGCCATCCGGCCCGGGGCATTTTTCGCCGCCACAGATCAATTTACCATCGAAATTGAGGGGAAAGGCGGTCATGCCGCCAAGCCGAATGATGGCGTCGATTCAACCCTGGTCGGTAGCCATGTTGTCCTTGCTTTGCAAAGCATCGTCAGTCGTAACGCCGACCCGGTCGGGCAGATCGTGGTGTCGGTGACTTCGTTTGAGACGTCCTCTACCGCCTTCAACGTCATCCCGCAGCGGGTGAATATGAAAGGCACGGTCCGCACCATGAGCCGCGAGATGCGGGGCATGGCCGAGGTGCGGCTGAAAGCTTTGGTCGAGACCACGGCGCTGGCCTATGGCGCGGTGGCCACCGTGAACTACATGCGCGGCTATCCGTCGATGGTGAATTCTGCCGAACAAACCGCATTCGCCGCCGATGTCGCCCGATCGGTCGCCGGGCAATGCGACGACGCGCCTTTGGTGATGGGTGGCGAGGATTTCGCCTATATGCTGGAGGAACGGCCGGGGGCCTATATTCTGGTCGGCAATGGCGATACCGCCGCCGTGCATCACCCCGAATACAACTTTAATGATGAGGCGATTCCGGCGGGCTGTAGCTGGTGGGCGGGAATTGTCGAGCAGCGGATGCCGGTGCAGTAGGCGCAGGGGCGAGGCGGACAAGAATGTCCGGCCTCCGCGACGAAATGGTAGGTCGGACATTTTTGTCCGACTCTCCGGTCTAGGCCATCAAATGCCGCAGGTCCCTTGCCAGGGCGGTCAGGTCGCTGGATTGAGCCGAGGCATAGGCGCGGGCGGCGGCTTGCATCGCCCGCAATTGGGGCGGATCCGTCAGCAGGCTGACCAATGTCCGCGCCAGACTGGCGGCATCCGGAACCAGAACCGCGCCCCCGCAGGCATCAAACCCGGCATAAGCGGCCGCAGCATTGGCCACATGCGGGCCGTGCAGGATCGCGGCAGCAGACAGGCCCGGTTCATAGGGGTTATGCCCTCCGACCGGCACCAGCGACCCACCCAGAAACACCAGTGGAGCCAGCGCGAACCACAAGCCGGTTTCACCCAAAGTATCGGCCAGATAGACGGCGGTGTCCGACCCCAAGACCTGGCCGTTGCTGCGCCGGGCTATCGCCAATCCGGCCTCTTTGCACAGCTTTTCCACGACGGTCCCGCGTTCTGCATGGCGGGGGACAAGGATCAGGGCAAGGTCGGGGATCTGATCGCGCGCGGCCTTGTGCGCCCACAGGATCAATTCATCTTCGCCCGGATGGGTCGAGACGGCGGCCCAAACGGGGCGTTCATGCAAACCATCGACAAAGATACTCAATTGAATGGAATCAAACGGCAAAGGCTGCGCCGCAGCTTTCAGATCACCCCCCGCACAGGTGCTGGCCGGGTTCGCTCCTAGTGCGACAAGGGCTTGCGCCGTCTGCTCGCCCTGCGTGCGGATCAGGCTGAACCGTTGCAGCAGACTCCGCGCCGTTCCCGCAAACCGACCCCAGTTTCGCAGGCTGGCTTTCGACAGCCGCGCGTTCAGCAGCGCCAACGGAATCCCGGCCGCATCCGTGGCCACAATCATTTGCGGCCAGATTTCGGATTCCACGAATATCGCCAGATCGGGCTGCCAAACGCTCAGGAACCGGGTCAGGGGGCCACCGGCATCCAGCGGCGCAAATTGGTGAAACGCCCGGTCCGGCAACCGCCCGGCCAAAATCTGCGCCGAACTGGCAGTGCCGGATGTGACCAGCACATGCAACGTCGGATCATCGGCCAAAAGCTGGCCGATCAGCGCCAACAGTGACACCGATTCGCCGACACTGGCCGCATGGCACCAGATCAGGTGGCCGGCGGGGCGGGGCAGGGTGGCATGGCCCAGCCGCTCGGCTGCCCTTTTCGGCATGACGCCTTGGTCCAGCAATCTTTTTCTGACTTTCCGGAACGCAAATGGCAACGCAAGATCGGCCAAAGCCGCATAGACCCGGTAGGGCAGGGTCTTCGGCGCAGCCATGGGTGCTTAACCGCCTGTATGGCTCATATGGCGGCTGACCTGACCATCGACCTTTTGCCGGGAATAGTCGAAATTATGGCCTTTGGGTTTCAAGCCGATGGCAGCACGAATAGCGTCATCCAGCGGCGCGTCGTCGGTTGAGGCCCGCAGGGGGCCGCGTAAATCCGAATGCCCCTCTTGGCCCAGACAGGTATAAATTTCGCCGGTGCAAGTCAGCCTGACCCGGTTGCAGGATTCACAGAAATTGTGGCTCAGCGGGGTGATGAACCCGATTTTCGCCCCGGTCTGATCAACCCGGACATAGCGGGCAGGGCCGCCAGAGCGTTCGGCGAGATCGGTGAGGGTATAGCGTTCGGCCAATGTGGCGCGCAGATCGCGCAACGACCAGTATTGGCCCAGCCGGTCCTCGTTGCCGATATCACCCATCGGCATGACCTCGATAAAGGTCAGGTCCATGTGGCGGCTGGCACACCATTCGGTCAGGGTGAACAGCTCAGCCTCGTTGAAGCCCTTCAAGGCCACCGCATTGATTTTCACTTTCAGACCAGCGGCTTGGGCAGCGTCAATACCGCGCAAGACCTGCGGCAAGCGCCCCCAGCGGGTGATCTGCGCAAATTTCGCCTCGTCCAGCGTATCCAGCGACACGTTGATCCGGCGCACCCCGGCGGCAAACAGGTCGGCTGCGTATTTTTCCAACTGACTGCCATTGGTGGTCAGCGTCAGCTCTTTCAACGCGCCGCTGTCCAGATGCCGGGTCATCGACTGAAAGAACGTCAAGATCCCGCGCCGGACCAACGGCTCCCCCCCGGTGATCCGCAGCTTTTCCACGCCAAGTCGGATGAACGCCGAACACAGCCGGTCCAACTCTTCAAGCGTCAGCAGATCGGCTTTGGGCAAAAAGGTCATGTTTTCCGACATGCAATAGACACAACGAAAATCGCAGCGGTCGGTGACCGAAACCCGCAGATAGCGGATCGCGCGGGCAAAGGGGTCAATCAGCGGTGTCATGGCCCCAAGGTAGGCTTGGGCAAGGGGCAGCGCAAGGGCTGCACGCGGCTGTTGCACATGGCAGTGCGGGGGGCTAGTTTCAAAGCCATGAAAAAGCTGGTTCTGATCTCCGCTCTTGCGGTTGGGGGCTGCAACAGCCCTGAGTTTCAGGGTATGTTCGGCACGCCCGGCGGTGCGGTTCCTGCGGCATTGCCCGCCGCACCTTTGGTCGAAACGCTGGACCCGACCCCGCCACCGCCGCCACCTGCTGCGGCCCGGACGGTTGAGGAGTTTGATACAACCAGCGCTGCAGACCGTGCCGCCGCTGTGGCTACCCCTGTGGGTCAGCAGCAATTGGGCACGACGATTGCGACTTTGGGTTCGCCTGCCGAACCCGGCATCTGGCTACGCACCGGGCTTGTCACCGAACTGGTGCAGGGGCGGGTCGAGTATCAGGGCACATCGGTGAATGTGGAATTGCGCCCGTCCGGCGGGCCTGCGACGGCGGGCAGCCAGATTTCACTGGCCGCAATGCGCTTGCTCGGGGCGCCGCTGACCGGACTGCCGGAGTTGGTGGTGTATCGGTAGGATGGGCAATGTGCCCATCATTGTTGGGCAATTTGCACATCGTCGTCGGGTGATGGGCGCATCGCCCATCCTACAAGCCGCCCTGCCTCTTCCCGCGCAAAGCGCTTCATCTCGGCCCCGTGCTGGTCCAGAAAAGTCACCACCCTTGGCGCATCATGCCGCGATAACTCACGCAGCCACCATGCGATGGATTTCTGGATAAACCATTCCTTGTCAGGGACATAAGATGCAGCCCAACCCAAAACCCGGTCGCGGATCTGCAAATCCAGCGGTTTGGGAAAGTTCTGTCTGGTCCAGGGCAGGGTGATCACCAAAGCCGCCCGGCGGGTCCACATATGCCCGGAGGTAGTCCAGCTTTCCACCTGATCAATCCGCGAGGGGTCGGCCACCAGCCGTTTGGCGGCGGCATTGCAGGCATGGTCGGCAATCGCCCATGCATCGAAATCCGGCACCCATCCGGCCATCATGTCCCAGGCCGCCTGATCGTCCTTGATCCGGGCCTGCGACAGCAGTTTGGTCGCGGCAACGCGGGCCTCGTGGATATTGCTGCCCCACAGGGCCTGGGCCAGCGCCAGGCGTTCATCAGGCGTGACTTTCTCTCGCCAGACCTTGGCCAGATCGTCAATAGCAGGCACCCGGACACCCAGATAGGGCCGGTCAACCTTGTGATAGCGGGCCATTTCAATGGCTTGCACCGGGTCGGCCAGTGCAGTCAGTTCGGCGAAAGCGTCGTCATATTTCATTCCACTGTCACCGATTTGGCCAGATTGCGCGGCTGGTCCACGTCGGTGCCTTTGGCGACAGCGGTGTGATAGGCCAGCAATTGCGCCGGGATTGCATACAGGATCGGGGCCAGAAACGGGTCAACCTCGGGCATGGTCAGGGTTTCCCAGACACCATCGCCCGCCTGTTCGATCCCCTTGCGGTCGCTGATCAGCAGCACCTTGCCGCCGCGCGCCATCACCTCTTGCATATTCGACACGGTCTTGTCGAACAGCGTATCACGCGGGGCCATAACAATGACCGGAACCACTTTGTCGACCAGCGCGATGGGTCCGTGTTTCAACTCGCCTGATGCATAAGCTTCGGCATGGATGTAGCTGATTTCCTTGAGTTTCAGCGCCCCCTCCAGCGCCAGAGGATACATCACGCCGCGCCCCAGAAACAGGATATCCCGGGCCTCGGCCAGTTTCGCCGTCAGCCGCCGGGTTTCGGATTCAATCCCCAAGGCATGGCTCATCAACCCCGGTAATGCCTGCAAAGCGGCAATCCGTTCGGCTACATCGCCGGGGTTCAGTCGGCCCTTTTGCTGCGCGGCTTTCAACACCAGCAGCGCCAA
>JANOMH010000232.1:0-6071 GCA_031420215.1 Rhodobacterales bacterium
GACCGGGCGGGCAAACGGGCCTGGTCCAACCCGATCTGGCGCGAGATTTAGCCTTTATAAGCCCGCGCCACCGCCGCTGCGGCCAGCACATGCGACGACATCGCCGCCTCGGCCCAATCGGGGTCGCCCGCACTGATCGCTTCGGCGATATCGTGATGATGCCGGGATTGGCGGATCATGTCGTGGTCATCATACATCCGGTAGGTCCGCAGCACGAGGCCCAGATTGATCGCCAGCGACATCATCGCGCCCAGCCGGGGAGAACGGGCGGCCAGCATGATGGTGCGGTGAAAGGCGGCATTCGCCTCGGATATGGTGTCGAAATCCTGATCGGCTTTTGGCGGGGTATGGGCAGTCATCACATCGGCCAGACGGTGCAGTTCGGCCTGTTCAGCGGGGGTCGCGTGTTCGGCAGCCCGGCGCGCGCCATAGCTTTCCAGTTTCAGCCGGATCTGAAAAATCTGTTGCACTTCATCGGGTTCCAGCCCGGTCACCCGCAGCCCCTCGCCCGGGGCCCGGGTCAGAAACCCCTCGATCAACAGCCGTTTGACCGCCTCACGTACCGGAGTGCGGGACATGTTCAGCCGGTCGGCCAAAGTGACTTCGGTCAGCCGGTCATCAGGTTTCAGAACCCCCGACAGGATATCATCGCGCAGCGCGTGATAGGCACTGTCAGCGGCGTTCAGGCGATCCTCTTCGCCGCGCATCAGGCGGCTTGTGGGGCGGGAAAACCGCCCGCCTTCATCACCATGCCGGGGACCCCGTGGCCCAGCTGGGTTTCCAGCCAGATGGCGGCGTCAATGCAACCGGCCAGGTTCAACCCGGTGGTGATGCCTGATCTTTCCGCCATGTAAACAAGGTCTTCGGTCGCAATATTGCCGGTGGCTTTCGGCGCAAACGGGCAGCCGCCGACGCCCCCTAACGACGCATCAAACGCCGTCACCCCCGCCATGATCCCGGCCCAGGCATTCGCAATTCCGGTGTTGCGGGTGTTATGCAGGTGCAGGCGCAAGCGCAGATCGGGAAAGGCAGCGCCGATCGCACTGACCCTTTCGGCAATGTCGCGCGGTGTGGCAACACCGATCGTGTCGGCAAGCGTCAGCTCGTGCGGTGCAGTTTTCATCGCGGTTTCAACGGTTTGCAACAAGCGTTTCAGGCTCACCTCACCCTCGAACGGGCAGCCAAAGGCGGCACCAATAGTCAGGCCCGCGCTGATCCGCCCCAAGGCAGCACCCTGCACTTCGACCCACAGCCCCAGCCCCTGCGCCGTGCTCATCCCCTGATTGCGCTGGCTGAACGTGTCACTGGCGACCACAACAAAATTCACCTCGTGCAGACCGGCCGTCACGGCGCGGTCAAAGCCGCGCATGTTCAGGGCCAAACCGATGTAACGGGGGCCGGTGGGGAGCCTGGCGCAGAGCTCATCGGCATCGGCCAGCTGCGGCACACGGGCCGGATTGACGAAACTGGTCACTTCGAGCCGGCGCGCGCCCGCCGCCACGGCCTTGGCGATGAGTGCCAGTTTTGTATCCACGGAAAGAATCGTCTTTTCATTCTGGATCCCGTCACGCGCCGATACTTCGATGATTTCGATGGATTTGGGCTGATCCGACATGATTTACCACTCCGGGGCTTTTCTTTTGCATACATTGATGTAGCCTTCGAAGCAAGAATTGCCGACTCGGGCGAACCAATGGATACAATTGGCGCCACAGGGAGAGATGATGGTAACTGCTGTGCCACCCCGCCAAGGGCCTTTGATCGACATTCGCGTGATCGAGATGGGCCAACTGTTGGCAGGCCCGTTCTGTGGCCAACTGCTCGCCGATTTTGGGGCAGAAGTCATCAAGATCGAACAGCCTGGCGAAGGCGATCCGATGCGCGAATGGGGCCGTGAAAAACCCTATGGCAAATCGCTGTGGTGGCCTGTGGTGGCCGGTGGTGGCGCGGAACAAAAGTCGCTGACACTCAACCTGCGCACCCCCGAAGGGCAGCAGGTGGTGCGCGATCTGGTGGCGACATCCGATATCCTGATTGAAAATTTCCGACCTGGGACGCTGGAAAAGTGGAACCTTGGCCCCGAGGAATTGCACAAAATCAACCCCAAGCTGGTTATGGTGCGGGTTACAGGCTTCGGCCAGACCGGCCCCTATTCCAAGCGCGCGGGCTACGGCTCTATTGGCGAGGCGATGGGTGGGCTGCGCTATGTCGTGGGTGATCCGTCGACCCAACCCAGCCGGATGGGGATTTCCATCGGTGATGAATTGGCCGCGACCTATGCTTGTCTCGGCGCGCTGATGGCCCTGCATGCCCGTGACCGGACCGGGCGGGGGCAAGTGGTGGATTCGGCGATTTATGAGGCCGTGCTGGCGATGATGGAAAGCATGGTCAGCGAATACCATGTCGCAGGATATGTGCGCGAGCGCACGGGGCCAATTCTACCCAACGTCTCGCCGTCAAATGTGTTCGATACGGCAGATCATAAACTGCTGCTGATTGCGGCCAATCAGGACACCGTGTTCAAACGTTTGGCCGAGGCGATGGGGCAGCCGGAACTAGCCGCCAATCCCCGCTATGCGACCCATGCAGCACGTGGCCTGTGCCAGCCGGAACTTGATGCACTGATTAACGACTGGACGAAAACCATTGGTCTTGAACCACTTGAGGCACTTCTGACCGAACATGGCGTGCCCTGCGGCCTGATCTACACCGCCCCGGACATGCTGGTTGATCCGCATTTCATCGCGCGGCAAGCCATCGTCGATGTGCCGCATCCCGACTTTGGCATGCTGAAAATGCAAAATGTAGCGCCACGTTTGTCCGACACTCCGGGGATGGTGCGCCACGTCGGACCGGAACTGGGCGAACATACCGATGAGGTTTTGAGTGCGATTTTGCACATAGACCCCGCCACGCTGGACGACTGGCGCGGTCGGGGGATAATCTGAGGGGGCGATGGACGCAAGCGTTGACAGCCTCGGCTTTCTGCCTCTGACCGAGGCCGCAGACCGGCTGGGCATCAGTCGGTTAAAGTTGCGCGAAGCGATTGCCAAAGGTGTGATTGCGGCCCGTCGCGACAACCAGGGGGACTGACGGGTTGACCTGACCAAGGTCTCAGTTTTACCAAGCCATATCAAAACAGTAGAGATCGATCCTGATGTATTGATGACCCTGCTTTTTGACGAAATCGAAGCCCTGACAATCGAACGCGATGGCGCAACAACTGACCGGGATCGCCTTGCCGCTATCGCCGGCCGGGCGCTGGATGCGGCCGAGACACAGGGCAAGGCCCTAAGTGGAACGACCGAACGGGCCTTTGGCCTGCTGGACCGGGCTGTGTCCGCGCTAGAGACGGCAAAGGCCGAAATCGCGGCCAAGAATGATCATATCGCCAGCCAGGCCCGACATCTGGACCGGCTTTTTAACTTGTCAGAACAAGCGGTTGCCAAAGTAGAACCGCAGCGCCGTGCAGGCTGGTTGGCGTGGTTGCTGGGGCTGTCCGGGCCGACCAAAGGATCGTGAAAAGATTGGAAAGAAGATGAGCAAAACTGAAGATCTGATCCGGACGTACGAGGCGCGCCTGGCCGAAATAGAAACGCGATTGGCACGGGTCGAGGGTGCGCCGGGCACCCAGCCCCGTCAGCGGCCAACGGGTGGTTTGCGACTTGGCGTCGATGTCGGCGGGACCTTTACTGACTTGATATTGCTTGATGAATCCAAGGGCAAGGTGTGGTCGGCCAAGGTTCCATCGACCCCTGCCGACAGTTCCATTGGGGTGCTGAACGGCATTGAAAAAATCTGCCGCGAGGCGGGGATCAAGCCATCTGATATTTCCGAAGTCATGCACGGCACCACCGTGGCCACCAATACCGTGCTGACCGGGTCCGGTGCGCGGGTCGGTTTGGTCACCACCAAAGGCTACCGCGACACGCTGCAAATTGCCCGGTCATATGTCCCCGGCGGTCTGGGTGGCTGGGTGATCTGGAACAAGACCCTGCCCTTGGCCCGGCTCGAAGATACCATCGAAGCCGATGAAAGGCTTGATTCAAAAGGAAATATTCTTGTGGCCCTGGACGAGGCCGCCCTGCGCCGGGATCTGAAAAAGCTGCGTGATGGGGGGATCGAGGCGCTGACAATCAGCCTGTTCAATGGCTATGTCTCTGGCAAACATGAAGAGCGGGTGGCTGCGATTGCGGCTGAGGTTATGCCGGGAATTCCGGTTTCGATATCTTCAAATGTCATGCCCGAAATGTATGAATATGAACGCACCGAGACCACGGTTGTTAACTCTTATGTCCGCCCGATAGTGGCCAAATACATCGCCAATTTACAGCGCGAGCTGAAGGCAAAGATGGGTGATGTAATGCTGCAGATCCTGCGCTCGGACGGCGGGTTGTCCTCGGCGCAGGCCGCCATGGACCAACCGGTCAATCTGTTGATGTCGGGGCCGGCGGGGGGGTGTCGGGGGCTTTGTGGATCGCAAAGAACGCGGGTTTTGCCAATCTGTTAACCTTTGACATGGGCGGCACCTCGACCGATGTGGCGCTGATTGAAAAGGGGATCGCCCGGACAAGGCGCGAAACCCGGGTAGCTGATGTGACCGTACGGGCCCCATCAATTGACGTGCGGACAGTCGGGGCGGGCGGAGGGTCCATCGCCTATGTCCCTGATCTGACTAAGGCTTTGCGCGTCGGCCCAAAGTCCGCAGGTGCTGTGCCGGGGCCCGCCGCTTATGACAAGGGCGGCGAAACGGCGACGGTGACCGACGCCAATGTGGTGCTGGGATACTTGCCTTCGGATGCCAAATTGGGCGGCGATATGGTGATCCGCCGTGATCTCGCGGTTAACGCGGTGCAAAAGATAGCTGATAGTTTGGGTGTGGCCCTAGAGACCGCCGCCGAGGGAATCGTCCGCATCGTCAACGAGAATATGTGTGGCGCGCTGCGGCTGGTATCGGTCGAACAGGGCTATGATCCGCGCGATTTTGCATCGATCGGATTCGGTGGCGCGGGGCCGCTACATGCCAATGCGCTGAGCCGTTTGATTAACGCCTGGCCCTGCATTATCCCCCCCGGCCCCAGTGTTTTATGCGCCTATGGCGATGCGACAACGCGGTTGCGAAACGAGGCGTCGCAGACCTATGTGACCGCGACGACCGCCACGAATGACAAGGAAATTGGGCGGATGCTGCGCGATCTGGCCGACCGCGCCTCGGGCGATCTGGAGGGCGAAGGTGTGCCCCGGACTGAACAAGAAACGCTGTATCAGGTCGATATCCGTTACCAGGGTCAGGGAATGAAACTGACAATTGATATGACGCCAGATGGGTTCGCGCGCGATGGTGTGGCCGGAATTGCCACGCGGTTTGATGCGGAGCACGAGCAGTTGTTTACCTTTGCGCTGGATGCGCCGCATGAATTGGTCGGATTGCGGGCCGTGGTGCAGGGGGCTGAAAAGCCATTTATTGGCCGTGATTATGGTGCGGGTGGCAGAGATTCATCGGCGGCAGTCATGCAAGATACCCGTGTTTACGCTGATGGTGAATGGCACAAGGGCAAGATTTACGACCGCAGCAAACTGAAGTCCGGCAATCGCATTGCCGGACCAGCTATTGTAGTGGAAATGGATGCGACCTCTCTGATTTTACCCGGTCATACCGGTGTGGTCGACAAAGTCGGCACAATACTGATCTGGCCCAATGGCCATGACAATGCACGTTAAGGGGAGCTGATTATGCCAGCTAAAATTATTCAGACCAATCAAACCCCGTTCAAGCGTGTCAAAGTTGATCCGATCACATTGGACATTGTGGAAAATGCACTGCGCAATGCACGGGCAAAAATGGACGCGGTCCTGTTTCGCACTGCAATGAGCCCAGGTATTCGCGAGCAGCACGACGCATTCCCAATGATTGCCAATGAGCAAGGCAAAATGGTGGTCGGTCAATTCGGGTCGTTTCTATATGGCTTTATTCAACGTTATGGCGGCACGATTGAAGAGGGCGATATAATTTTTACCAATGATCCCGATTCTTGCGTGGGGGCGGTCATCCAGTTGAACGACAGGCTGTT
>JANOMH010000233.1:0-1744 GCA_031420215.1 Rhodobacterales bacterium
CGCGGCTTTTGCCAAGGAATTGCAGTTCGATCTGGGCGGCAAAAAGATCAAGCTGGACAGCTTGTGGATCAACATCCTGCCGCAGGGCGGCGTGCATACCGGCCATATTCACCCGCATTCGGTGATCAGCGGCACGACTTACGTGACCATGCCCAAAGGGGCCAGTGCGATCAAATTCGAGGATCCGAGGTTGCCGATGATGATGGCCGCCCCACCGCGCAAGGTCAAGGCGCGCGATGAAAACCGCACCTTCATCTATGTCTCACCCAATGCGGGCGATGTCCTGCTGTGGGAAAGCTGGTTGCGCCATGAGGTGCCGGTGAATATGGCCGATGATGACCGGATCAGCATCAGCTTTAACTACAGCTGGGGCTGAGGCGACCCCGGCGCGGCGCCAGACCGGAGTCACACTGAAATAATTCGACCGATCCCGTCCTGGCTGTTACCGTCGGAACAGCGCCCGACCCTGTCATTGCAAAGGGTGGCCGCAGTAACGTCTGGGAGGACAGCATGACGATTTATCACAGTCCCTTTGCCGCGATTGATATTCCACAGGTTTCGATCACCGACTACATCATCCCGGCCCTGATCGCGCGGGCCGATCTGCCGGTGCTGATCGACGGGCCGACCGGCCGGGCGCTGACCGGGGCGATGCTGCTGGACTTGATCCGCAGACTGGCGGGCGGGCTGACGGCGCGCGGGCTTGGGCCCAGTCTAACCGGGGGCCATGTGGTGGCGATCATGGCCCCGAACATCCCGGAATATGCGGCGGTGTTTCATGGGGTCGCTTATTCGGGCGGGACGATTACCACGGTCAATCCGCTGTATACCGCCGATGAGTTGCGGTTTCAGCTGAACGATGCGCGGGCTGATATTCTGATCACCATTCCCGCCTTTCTGGAAACCGCAAAGGCGGCGATCAGCGGCACCGGCGTGACCGAGATTTTCGTGCTGGGTGACGCCGAAGGGGCCACCCCGTTTGCCGCCCTGTTGGGTGCGCCACAGATGGACCAGACTCCTGTCGATCTGGACCGGCATACAGTGGTCTTGCCCTATTCATCGGGCACCACCGGATTGCCCAAGGGGGTGATGCTGAGCCATGCCAACATTGTGGCCAATGTGGTCCAATTAAAAGAGGTTTTTCCGGTTGAGGCGAACGAGGTCAGCATTGCTGTGCTGCCCTATTTCCACATCTACGGCATGAACGCGATCATGAACCCGTTTCTGGTGCAGGAGGCGGTGCAGATCACGATGCCACGCTTTGATCTGGAGCAGTTCCTGCGCCTGATTGCGACCCATAAGGTGAAGAAAATCTTTGTTGTCCCCCCGGTGGTTCTGGCGCTGGCCAAGCACCCGATGATCGACAGCCATGATCTGTCGTCGCTCAGGGTTGTGTTCTCGGCCGCGGCCCCGTTGGGCGCAGAACTGGCAACCGCTTGTGCCACCCGGCTGAAGTGCGAGGTGATCCAGGGCTATGGGATGACGGAATTGTCGCCTGTCAGCCACTGCATCAAAGAAGGGCAAAACCGTGCCGGTGCAACGGGGTTTGCCGTGCCGCAGACGCAATGTCGTATCATCGATCCGGAAACCGGGCTGGATGCTGCACCGGGCGGGGTGGGTGAGTTGTGGATCAAGGGGCCGCAAGTGATGCAGGGGTCTCTGAATAATCCATCAGCCACGGCGAATACCATGGCTGACGGCGGGTGGCTGAAAACCGGTGACATCGCCCGGATTGATGAAGATG
>JANOMH010000234.1:0-2153 GCA_031420215.1 Rhodobacterales bacterium
GGAACAACAGTCGCGATCATGCAGTATCTGGGGTATCTGTCGGGCGGGTATTCCGGCGTCGGTGCCGGGTATCCGGGTGCCTTTGGCTTCCTCGATCCGGCGCACCTCAATCAGGTTTATTTCGCGCCCAATGTGACCTTCGATTTCTCGCTGATCGGGTTCCAGCATCTGACTGCCGCACAGGCCGAAGTGGTCTGGGCCGCTGAATATGCACGGATCATGGGGCATGGCACGACGCCGATCATCCACCTTCCATGGCATGACTATGGCCCGACGAACTGGCCCGACGGGTCCGGCCAGAACCCCGGCTATACTTTGCAAATGTATACGAATTTCATCGCCCGCGCCGCAGCCGACGGCACTGAATTCGTGACCGGGGCCGATCTTGCGCAGCGGATCGAAACCTTTGCCGCGACCGAGATCGAAATTCGGACCGTGGGGCAGAATGTGATTGCCACGGTCACCGGGACCGGAGTCGGCAAGTTCGCGCTGGATGTCGAACCGACCCAGGTCATCGCCAGCGTCGTGAACTGGTACGCTTACGATTCAGATCAGGTCTTCCTGCCCCGGAACGGTGGCACCTTTGAGATTTCGTTTGGTGCCGTTGCCACAGATGTGACGCATATCACCTCTCTGCCGATGCGGACCGAACTTGTCTCGGCCACGGGGAATGGGACTAATCTGGCCTTTGCGGTGATCGGGCAGGGTTTGGTGACAGTCGACCTCAAAGCCTGGGGGGCCCAGTCGGTTGTGGCCAGCGGGGCAGATAGCGGGGCGCTGACTGGCGAAGTGCTGAGCCTGTCCTTCGCGGCTTTGGGGCCGCATCTTGCCGCGATCACCTACAGCGGGGCTGCCGCGGTTGACGGAACGGCGGCCCATGATTTCATCATCGGATCGACCGGCAATACCCGCATCGACGGCTTGCAGGGCAACGACATGCTGACCGGTGGCGCGGGCAGCGATGTGTTCGTTTTCCACCAAGGTGGCGGCATCGACACTGTCCGGGATTTTGTCGGAGCCGTGGACTTTGTAGAACTTGCCAACAGCGGGTTTGCTTCGGCCGCTGCTGCGCTTGGAGCGTTTGTCGCGACTGCTGAAGGTCTGGTTCTGAACTATGCAGGCGGTCACCAACTGGTCCTTGCCGGGCTGACTCTGGGTCAACTTGCAGTCGATCACATCATACTGTCCAACGATCCACTCGTCTGACAGGAAAGTCGCTGCGAATCTATGGCGCGCTCGGGGGGGGCGTTGCCGTTTCGCCAACCATGAGGCGAAACGCGACAAGGGGTCCTTCGGGGCCCTTTGTCGTGTTGTGATTGTAGCAAATCGGCCGGCTCGCTAGAGGGTTGAAGCGCGGTTTACTAGCGTTTGCCACCTGACAAAAGGTTCCTGTGCGCCAAGCGCCATCAGTGACCAAGGTCAGCTGTGCGGACGAAGCGGTCATTGACCTGCCTCTCCGGACACAGGGCAGCGCCTGCCCGATGGGGCGGTCAGGCGCGGCCCGGCGGCGCTACGCGCCTTGATTCCGGGCAAAAAGGTATGGTCTGCAACGGGCTCTAAGCCGCCATCGGGTATCTTCTGTCAGGCGGCGAACAGCTAGCCGCTCATGCGCAGAAACCCCTGTCATTACCCACTGATGCGGGGCGTTTGTTGGCCTTCTGGCACGATGGCCGGAACAATGGGACCCTTGGCAGCTTTTCCTCGAGCGATTCTTGCCCTGACATTATGCGACTTTGCATCGTATGCATCGACACTTAAGGCAATCTGTCGGAAGATGAAGGGAGACTTCGTGTGGTATTGGCAAAGTTGGGTGAACGGCCATGATTGTCCGGTTTTCGTGCGCAGGAGTGGAGTTGGCACTCGTCCTGTCAGCGACCGGCATAGCGCGCGCCCAGGTCTAGCACTTCGACTTCAGATTGCTGGACACGCCAAGGGCGACGCCAGAGCTCAGTTTCTCTGACGTCAATGGCGTCACACGCTCGCTGCAAGACTTTCGCGGCAAGTATGTCCTGCTGAACGTTTGGGCCACGTGGTGCCCGCCGTGCCGCCAGGAGTTGCCGTCGCTAGAGCGACTGCAAGACGAACTTGGGGGTGCGGCGTTTCAAGTCCTGGCGCTTTCCACCGATACAGGTCGGGGCGCTGCCGTTCAGCAG
>JANOMH010000235.1:0-1874 GCA_031420215.1 Rhodobacterales bacterium
GACAGAAGCGGGACGTCCTCCACATAGGTAATGACCCCGAGACGCGCCGCTTTGCGGGCGGCGAGGTGACTGTTGGCGATCACCAGAAAGATCGGCTGGCCGAGGTAATGCACGGTCCCATCAGACAAAAGCGGCTCGTCATGGGCCGAGGGTGAAACATCATTGGCAAACGGCAGGTCGGCGGCTTGCAGGATCGCGACCACACCGGGCGCGGCCCGGGCGGCGGTCAGGTCGATTGTGCTGATCTGGCCTTTGGCAATGGTGGACAGGCCAAAGGCCAGATGCAAAGTGCCCGCAGGCATCGGCAGGTCGTCGATATAGCGAGCCTGTCCGGTGACATGCAGTGCAGCGGAATCGTGGGGGAGCGGCCGGGCGACGGTCATGCGCGCACCTGCAGCACATCGGTTGGTTCGCCCGTGGTTTCGGCGAAATAGCGCAACAGCAGGTTTTGCGCCGTGGTCATGCGGTAATCAGCCGAGGCCCGCATATCAGACAGCGGACTGAAATCGACGCCAAAGGCGGGCAGGGCGGCGTGGATTGTATCTGCAGTCCAAACCTTGCCAATCAGGGCGGTTTCCACCGCTGTGGCCCGTTTAGGAATGCCTGCCATGCCGCCAAAGGCGATCCGGGCGGCTTGCACTTTTCCAACCTCAACGGTGATGTTAAAGGCTCCACACAGCGCAGAAATGTCCTGATCGAACCTTTTGCTGATTTTGTAGCAGCGCAGGGCCGGGGCAGTCAGGGGCAGGGTTACCGCCTCGACAAACTCGCCGGCGGCGCGGTCTTGCTTGCCGTAAGCCAAAAAGAAATCTTCCAAAGGCAATTCACGGTGCACGTCCCCACGCCGCAAATGCAGTGTCGCCCCCAGCGTAATCAACGCAGGCGGGTTGTCCCCGATCGGCGAGCCATTGGCGATATTGCCGCCAATCGTGGCCGCATTGCGGACCTGCACCGACCCATAGCGCCGGATCAAACCTGCGTAGGAGGGGTGATGTAGGGTCATGACTGACAAGACGTCGGTCATGCTGACGGCGGCACCAATGCGGATGACGTCGGTGATCTCGATCTGTTGCAGGTCGCGGCAGCGGTGCAGGAACGCGGTTTGCGGCAAGTCGCGCAGCTGTTTGGTGACCCAGAGACCGACATCGGTGGCCCCGGCGATCAGCGTGGCATCGGGGTTGACCAGATACCATGCGGCCAGTTCATCCGCCGTGTCTGGCAGGTAGAGGGCGGGCGCGTGGGTTTCACCCCCCCTACCGAATGCATCGATTGTGGAGGGTGGGTGAAACCCATGCGCCCCATCCGCCTGCATCCAGTCCGGCACCGGCTGCCCCTCCACCGCTTCCGCCGCCCGGATGATCGGCGCGTAACCCGTACAACGGCACAGATTGCCCGCCAGTTGGTCATCATGGTCGGCCCGTCCATTCAGATGCGCCACGGCCATCGACACCACGAAACCGGGCGTGCAGAACCCGCATTGCGAACCATGATGATCGATCATTGCCTGTTGGACCGGATGCAGCGCACCATCCGGCCCGCTGATCCCCTCGACCGTACGCACCGCTGTTCCGGCCAGTTGCGGTAGCATTAAGATGCACGCATTCAATGCTTTAGACCCGGAACCGTCTGTCACCATCACCGTGCAAGCGCCACAGTCGCCTTCGTTGCATCCCTCTTTCGTGCCGCAAATGCCCCGATCCATCCGCAGCCAATCCAGCAGGCTGCGCGTCGGGTCGGCGCCCGTCTGCACAGTCTCTCCGTTCAGAAGAAACGCAATGTCCATGAGTTAACCTGCCGCCTTACCCGTTGGTCCCGGGGCCATTGCAGGGTCGATGCGGCGTAGACCCTGCGTCCCGTTTTGCCTGCGCTGATGA
>JANOMH010000236.1:0-6259 GCA_031420215.1 Rhodobacterales bacterium
ATTCAAGACCGTGCTGCCCGCCAAAGCCACGGCCAAGATCAGCTTCCGGCTGGTGGGCACGCAAGACCCCGACGTCATTCGGGCGGCCTTCCGGGCCTATGTCGACGCCATGCTGCCTGCCGATTGTACCGCGACATTCCACAGCCACGGCAGCGGCACGGCCAGCACCATGGCCACCACCAACCCGGCCTTCAAGGCAGCGCGTCGGGCGCTGACCGCCGAATGGCCGCGCCCGGCAGCCTTTGTGGGCGCGGGCGGGTCAATCCCGATTGCGGGGTATTTCAAGGATATCCTTGGCATGGACGCGATGCTGATCGGCTTTGGGCTGGATGACGATCTGATCCATTCTCCGAACGAAAAATACGATTTGCGTAGCTTTCACAAAGGTATCCGCAGTTGGGCCAGGATTCTCGCCGAACTGAGCGCTTGACGGATAGATCGGCCTCCGGCGGGGATATTTAGGGCCAAAAGAAGCGCAAGACCGACTGTTTCAAGCTTCTTTTGGCCCTAAATATCCCCGCCGGAGGCACCGACCAAAGGCAAGCAAACGACCGGCAGCAAGTCACAACCGGCGAAACGACTGGGTGCCAAACGCAAGAAAGGGCTTGCGCCGCAGGCGCTCCGCTGGATTACAGCACGGCAATGAGTGGGAAGTTTACGTTCGGGCCGGTCCGGCTGCGGCGTGGCGAGGTTGACGGGACTCGAACCCGCGACCCCCGGCGTGACAGGCCGATACTCTAACCAACTGAGCTACAACCCCGCGTCGCAGCACCGGACCAAGGCCCGAACGTGGGGCGGTATTACGCAAGGCCTGCGTCCCCGTCAAGCGCGGTCAAGCGCAAAGCCGGTTATATTTTCGCCGATTTTGGCATAGCTTGCATCCCGGTGGCCAGAGCAGTGCAAACCGGCGCATTGGGCTTTCATCACCACGCCCGGTCTGATTGACTGCCTTACATTGCCCAAACCCAAAGGCCCCGCCCGCTGATGCCGTTTCGTTTCGTTCATACTGCCGATCTGCATCTTGATTCCGCCCTGCGCAGTCTTGCCTTGCGCGACCCCGGCTTGTCCGCCCTGATCGGCACCGCGACCCGGGCCGCATTGGTGGGGATCGTCGATCTGTGTCTGGCCGAGGCCGTCGATGCCCTGCTGATTGCAGGCGATCTGTATGACGGCAGCCAGACGTCGATGAAAACTGCGCGGTTTCTGGCTGAACAAATGGACCGGCTGGCCGGCGCGGGCATTCCTGCCTTTATCATTCGCGGCAATCACGACGCACTGGCCCGGATCACCCGCGAACTGGTGTTGCCGCCGTCGGTCAGGGTCTTTGGCCCCAAGGCCGAAACACTGATTCTATCCCGCCCGGATGCCCCGGATGTCGCCATTCACGGCATCAGCTTTCGCGACCCACTTGCCCCCGACAGCCTGCTGCCCCGCTTTGCCCCGCCCCTGCCCGGCAAGCTGAATATCGGGATGCTGCACAGCAGCCTGAACGGGGCTGCGGGCCATGATCCCTATGCTCCCTGTGCGCTGAGTGATCTGGTGGCGACCGGCTATGACTATTGGGCCCTGGGCCATGTGCATATCCGCGCCGCTTATCCCGGTCGCACCACGGTGGTGATGCCCGGCATGCCGCAGGGCCGCGATATTGGCGAGGCCGGGCCGAAAACCGTAACATTGGTCACGCTGGCGGATGACGGCACCTGCGCTTTGGCCGAACATGCCGTGGCGACGGCCCAGTTTGACCGGGTCGCCGTGCCGCTACAGGGTCTGACCGACTGGCGCGACCTTGTCGCCACCCTTGGTGCCGCCCTGCGCACCGCCCGCCGCAACAGCACTATCCCGCATCTGGTGCTCCGCCCCTGTCTGACCGGGGCCAGCCCGCTGGCCTGGCAAATCAGCCGCGACCTGGACCTGTTGACCGAACAGGCCCGCGCCATTGCCGCCGAACTGGGCTCGCTCTGGATTGACAAGTTGGAGAATCTCACCGCTCCGGGACAGGGTCTTGATCTGTCCGGGCCGCTGGCCGCCCTGCACAGCCTGATTGCGCCTTTGGCCGATGATCCTGGCCTGATCCACGCCGGGGCCGATGCGGCTGAAACCCTGGCGAAATTCCTGCCCCGCGAGTTGCGCAATCTGTTCGGCGCGGATGCTGATACCTCTGCCGCCCTGATCCGCCAGCTGCAATCCGACGGAATGGCCGAGATTCTGTCGGCCTTGCAAGCCAGCCCGTCGCCGGACCTGCCCTGATGCGTATCCGCCAGCTTGACCTGACCCGCTACGGCAAATTCACCAATCACCAGATCGATTTCGGTCCGGCGATCCCCGGCCAGCCCGATCTGCACATCCTGTTTGGCCCGAATGAGGCGGGCAAGTCGACGATCTTTGCCGGCTGGCTTGACCTGCTGTTCGGCATTCCAGAGCGCAGCCCCTACGGTTTTGCCCACAAAGCCGCGATGCAGGTTGGGGCCACGCTGGACCTGCCCGGTGGTGCACAGCAGCTGATCCGGGTCAAATCCCGCGGCTCCAGTCTGCGTGATGCCGGTGGCGCAATCCTGCCCGAGGCGGCGATGGCTGCGGCCCGGGGCGAGCTGTCCCGCGACGCCTATCGCGCGATGTTTTCGCTGGATGATCAGACCCTGGTGGATGGTGGCGAGGGGATTTTGGCCAGTCAGGGCGAGCTTGGCCAGCTGTTGTTTGCCGCCGGGGCCGGCTTGGCCGATCTTGCCCCGCAGCTGGCCCGGATGCGTGACGCGGCGGATAAAGTTTATCGGGCGGGCGGCCGGTCTGGGCTGATCTATGATCTGAAAAAGCGGCTGGACGAGGTCGATGAGGCCCGCCGCAAGATTGACACCGGTGCCGCCGACTATGCCAAGCTCGAGGCGGGGTTGGACCGTGCCACTGCCGAATGGGACCGTTTGGAGGCAGAGCGCGCCGCTGTAGTGGCGGCATTGGCCGGGGTCACGCAGCAACTGGCCGCCCTGCCCTTTGCCCAAAACCGCGCCCGCGATCTGGCCGCCCTTGCCCCGCTGGCCGCCCTGCCCGCTGTCCCCACAGGCTGGCCTGCCGAAGCCGCCAGTTTGGTGCAGGCGCAAGTTGGGTTGCAGTTCCAGGCTGAACAGACCGCCTTGGCGATTGGTCGGCTTGAGGCAAAACTGGCGGGGTTGGGGGATGACCCGCTGATCTTGGGTCAGACTGCGGCTTTGGCTGCAACTGCGGAGTTGCTGGCCGAACATGATGCCGGGCTGGCCGATCTGCCGAACCGGCAGGCCGAAGCGGCAGAGCTTGCCCGCGACATGGCCGGACTTCTGGCCCGTCTGGGTCAACCCGAAGCGGCGGTAGCGGCGGTGGTTTTGCCTGCTGTGGTGACCGCCCGCCTGCGCGCCCTGATCGCCTCTCGGTCAGGACTGGCCGCACAGGTCGTATCGGCCCGCCGCGAAGTGCAGGCGGCCAGCACACAAGCGGCGAATTTGCGCGGCGGGTTGGCCGAAGGGCCGATGGACCCGGCTGCGGTGGCGGTTCTGGCCAGTATCATCGCCGGGTTGCGCGCCCGCGATCCGTTGGCCGGGCAGCGGCACGCATTGCAGGACCGTGACCGCGCCGCCGCCGCTCTGGCCCCGTTGCTGGCCGCTCTGCAGCCCTATCGCGGCGGCGCCGGGGCTTTGCTGCAGATGTCTTGCCCCACGCCAAGACAAGTGGATGACTGGATCAGGGCGGGCGATGATCTGGCGCAGGCTTTGGCCGGGGCCGAGGCCCGGCTGGCGCTGATCCGCAAAGAGCTACTTCCTGACCCGGTTGCAGCAGATGGCCCAGATCCGCTGGCGCAGGCCGCGACCAGCCGGACAGTGCGCGAAAGGCTATGGGCCACCCATCGGGCCAGCCTGACGGCGCAGAGTGCCGATGCGTTCGAGGCAGCGTTGCGCGCTGACGACCAATTGACTGACCTGCGCAGTCTGGCAGGTGCCACCCGGATCGAGGCGGCAAGGCTGGCCGGGGTGCAGGCCCGGCTGGTCGCGGATCTGGCACTGGCCGAGGCGGAACATGCGAGGTTGCTGGCCGGGCGCACGGCACTTGCCGATACAGTGACAGCGGCGGTTGCAGCCCTGTCGCCGGATTTGCCTGCAACGATGTCCGCGGCCGCATTGCGCGACTGGCTGGCCGCCCGCGAACTGGCACTGACTGCAGCTTTCACCTTGCAGGCCGCCGAGACCGGGGTTCTGCGGGTTCAGGCCGAGGTTGACGCGGCTGGTGTTACCCTTGCGGCAGCATTGCACGGCGCGGGCTATCTCCACCAAGCCCCGCTTGAGGTGATGGCCGCACAGGCTGCACAAATCCTCGAATCCGCGTCGCAGCGTCATGCCGCAACGCGGGCGCTGGCGGATGCCGAACAGGCTGTGGTGCTGCGACAGGCCGATATGACCGGGGCCGAGGCGGCGGTGGTGGAATGGCAGACCGATCTGCGCGCGGCTTGCGCGGGCACATGGTTGCAGGACGAACCGCTGGATGATGCCCACAAGCTGGCAGAACAGGTCGATCTGGTTGAAACGCTGGCGCAGACGCAGCGGGACGGGGTCAAATTACAGGACCGGATCGGCAAGATTTCGGCCAATATCACGGCGTTCGAAGCAGCGGTTTTGGCCCATGCGGGGGAATTGGGTCTGCCACCGGCCCCGGCCCGTGGACTGTGGTCCAGCTTGCAACTCCGCCTGCGGTTGGCCGAAAACGCCGAACGCGACCGCAAAGAGGCCAGTGCCGATTGGGCCGAAGCGCAGGATCGGGCGGCGGCTTTGGCCGTGGCATATGACGTCAACGCCCAGCGGATCACCCATATGGCCGGGCATTTTGGCGTGACCAGGCCCGGGGCTCTGCTGGCGGCAATCACAGCTGCAGAGGCCCGTGAAGCGTTGGTCCGGGCAATTTCTGACGCCGAGGCACAGATCGGTCTGGCGATGGGGGGCAGGCCGGTCGCGTTGGAAACCTTCGCAGCACTGGACCGCATTACCCTGACAGCCAGCCGGGATGCGTTTGCCGCACAAGCCGAGGTGCTGACCCAGGCCGCCAGCATTGCCTTTGCCGATGTCGCCGAGGCCAGGCGCCGGATTGCGGCTGTGGGCGGTGATGATGCGGTGGCCCGGCTGGACGAAGCGCGCCAGACCATCCTGCTCGATATCGCGGATCTGGCCCAGACCCATCTGCGCCGTCGTCTGGGCCTGATGGCGATGGATGTGGCGCTGAAACGCTGGCGCGAAACCCATCGCGGCGCGATGATGGCCCGCGCGTCCGAGGCCTTTGCGCTGATCACCCGGGGCGAATATACCGGCTTTTCAACCCAGACCGAAAAGGACCGCGAGACGCTGGTGGCCCTGCCCCGCGCGGGCGGGTCGCTGGTCGCTGCAGATCTGTCCAAGGGCACGCGGATGCAGTTGTATCTGGCCCTGCGCATTGCTGGCTATGATGTGCTGGCAGAACACCGCCCGCCAGTGCCGTTCATCGCCGATGATATCCTTGAAACCTTTGACGATGACCGCTCTGCCGAAACCTTTACCCTGCTCGGACAGATGGCCGGGCGGGGGCAGGTGATCTACCTGACCCACCACGCCCATCTGTGCGAGATTGTCCAACGGGTCTGTCCGGGGGTGCGGGTCCACCGGATCGGATAATCTGGTCAGGTGGCGATAAAGATATTGAACTCGGCCGCAGTGATCGCAAGGTTGGGGGTGATTTGGGCAAACTGCACCGCTGCGGCCCCTCCTGCCCCATCGGCATCGAAAAACAACTTGCCCGTGTTGCTCTGAAAGATGATCCGGTCCGACGCATCCTGTGCCAATCCGGTGGTATTGGCGATAAACGCCGTCGCGGCCAGTGCTCCGGCGGGCAGGATGGAACTGTCGGTCGCATCGACACTGAACCGGTCATCGGCGACGGAATAGTCGGCAATCCGGGCAAAGTTGGTCGGGCCATAGTCGCCAAAGAACACGAATGTATCGGCCCCGGCCCCGCCGGCCAGAATGTCATTGCCGCCAAAACCGGTGAGGCTGTTTGCCCCGGCATTGCCAATGATGCGCTGGCCAAAGCCATTGCCCGTCAGATCAATGGCTGTGGTAGCGGGGGCATTCAGGGTCGCAATTACTTCGATCTCTGCAAATTTATCCAGCGCGTAAGACACGCCACTCAGAACCCGGTCGGCGGTGCCTTGGCCGATCTCTTCGATCACCACGTCGGCCTCGCTGAAGATGCGATAGGTATCATTGCCACCCAGCCC
>JANOMH010000237.1:0-5456 GCA_031420215.1 Rhodobacterales bacterium
CTGGTGGTGTTCGCGGTCATCATCGAAGGCGGACGACTGATGTGGTCGTATCAAAGTGCCGCAGCCGGGGTACGCGATGCGGCACGCTATCTCGCCCGCGCAGCACCTTCGGATATTTGTGCGTCCGGCGGATCGGTAACCGGCTTTACCGCTGAACTGGAAAATATCGTGCGTCAGAGCGTGGATGGCGACGCATTGTTCCCTGTTGGCATCACGGTCAACTCGGTCACGGCCAGCCTGAACTGCGTGAGCGGAAGCTTTCGCATCTCGCCTGCGCCAGTTGCACAAGTATCGGCCAGCCTGACCGTGACATTTCCACTGGGCAATCTGTTCAGCCTGTTTAGCGACAGTCTGGGCACGGTGACGACAACGATCACCGATCAAAGCCGGGTGTACGGGTCATGATTCCGCGCCACACAAGTCCGAGTCTGTTGCGCCGTTGCGCCCGCGACAACAGTGGCGCCACACTGGTGGAATTTGCGGTGGTACTGGCGCTGTTTCTGCTGATTTTCTTTGGGCTGATTGATTTTGGTCGGTTGGCATTCAATTACGTGACAGCTGAAAAGGCGATGCAGGTTGCGTCGCGGGTCGCTGCCGTGCGTCCGGCTGCCTGTCCCGGCGTGGCACTGGTGCATCAACGCGCGGCCGTCCCATTGGGAGCGGTTCCCCCACAGTATGGTACAGCTTGCAACGCCGGCGCAGGAATCTGCGTCAATCCGGGCACCGTCACTTGTGCGGGCAGCACCGGAAATGCCACGGCCCAGGAAATCTGGACGCTGGTGTCGGGTGGGTTGCCGCCTGATGCAACGATCGGCAACCTTCTGTTCAGCTACAGCTATGACAGCAATTTGGGGTTTCTAGGCGGGCCCTATGTGCCTGTCGTCACCGTCGCGCTGCAAGATCTGGATTTTCAGTTCGTGTCGCCGTTAGGGGCCCTTGCCGTAATGGCGAGCGGGATCAGTTCCGATCTGGGCACCGCGATCCCGTTCCCGTCGATGAGTGTATCGCTTCCCGCCGAAGATCTTGCCATGGGTGACAACGGATGACGTGTATTTTCAGGAGAACAGCATGAGCAGCGAAACCACGTCGATTGTCGTGATTTCCGACGATCTGGCGCTGTCGACCAACGTCTGCGAACAGCTACGCAGCATGCCTGACATGACAGTCGAGGCCCGCACAGGCACGCTGGCAGGCATGAATGGCATGGGCATCAGTCTGGCAGCCGCACACAGTGTGCTGATCTTCAAGACGACCGCCTCCAGCGAAGCCGACATAAGCGCCGTAGCCAACTTGCGCCGAGAGCTTGACCGCGGCGCCATCGTGTTTGCCATGACGGATACCGACATTTCACTGGCCGATGCGCGCCGCCTGATCAGGGCGGGTGTTGATGAAGTGCTTTCCTATCCGGTTAGTAGTGAAGAATTGCTCGATCATGTGGAGCGTTGGACCAGATCGTCGCCGCTGATGTTGCTGCCGCACACGGCAGATCATGGCCGGCGGGCAGGCAAGATCATCACCGTGGCACGCGCCCGTGGCGGGATCGGCGCCACCACTTTGGCGGTCAATCTTGCCGACCGACTGGTGAACCGAGCAGGGCTATTCAGGAAACGCACCGCCAACAAGGTCGCGCTGATCGATTTTGACTTTCAGTTCGGCGACATTGCGAGCTTTCTCGACCTGGAAGCGAAGGACACGCTGTTTCGCATGGCAACGGAAGGCATCCGACCCGACGCCAGGTTTTTGAGCCAGTCGATGTCCACCAGCGCCGGGGGGATAAGCGTTTTGACCGCCCCCGGACGGTTCGCCCCGCTCGACGCGTTGAAGTCAGATCAGATCGCGTTGATCCTCGACCTGTTGCGCGCGGACTTCGACTATATTGTCATAGATTTGCCGCAGGCGCTGGTCGACTGGTTATCGCCCATTCTGGAACGGACCAATCAGCTATTGCTGGTGACTGACAGCACGGTGCCCTCGATCCGGCAGGCCCGCCGACTGATTGATTTTTACACCGAGGAAAATCCCGGTCTGCAGATCGAAATCGTCGTCAACCACGAAAAAAAACCGCTGCTCGGCGGAAGCGCCCAGGCCGAGGCAAAAAAAGTCCTGGAACGCCCCCTCAAATTCTGGCTGCCGCATGATCCTGGTGCGGCCCGCGCCGCCGTTGATCGCGGCGTCCCACTGTCGATGGTGTCGCGCCGCTCGCCGCTTGCCAAGGCTGTAAACGCCTTGGGCCGGGCGTCGATGGCCGCACTCACTCTGCCTGTTCAAGCTTCCGCCGCACCCAAATAGATTGGCAACATCATGTTCAAAAATTTCACGAAACAGCCTGCGGCAAACCATCAAAAAGCCATCGTGACCGATCTTCCCGCCGCAAAATTGATGCTGGCCCGCGTAGAGCAAAGCGCGCAAGAGGATGAACTCATCAAGCGCCTCGAATTGAAAAGCCGGCTGCATGATGCGCTGCTGGATCGGCTCAACCTTGCCGTGATCGACAAGGTCGAGCCGGAAGAATTGCGCCGTGAAGTGTCGGCCCAGGTCAATCTGGTGCTGACGGCGGAAAACAATCCGGTCCGCGCCGATGAATTCAAACGCATCGTCGATGAGTTGATGGACGAGGTTCTGGGCTTTGGTCCGCTTGAACCCCTATTGGCCGATCCCAGCATCAACGATATTCTGGTTAACGGACACCGGAATGTTTTTGTCGAACGACATGGCAAGTTGGAACGCTCGGTGGCCCGGTTCCGCGATGAAAAGCATCTGCTGCGGATCATAGATAAGATCGTGTCGCGGATTGGCAGGCGGGTCGATGAAAGCACCCCTTGGGTCGATGCGCGGCTCGAGGATGGCAGCCGGGTCAATGCGATCATCCGGCCCTGCGCCATTGACGGACCGTCGATGTCGATCCGCAAATTCTCGCGGGTTCCCCTGACGATGGAGCGGCTGGTTGATTCCGGCGCGCTGACGGTCAAGGCCGCCCGATTGTTACGCGGTTTGGTCGAGGCGCGGCTGAATATTCTGATCTCGGGCGGCACCGGGTCCGGCAAGACCACGCTGCTGAATGCGATGTCAGCTTTTATCGACGATCACGAGCGGATCGTCACGATCGAGGATGCGGCGGAGCTGCAATTGCAGCAAGCCCATGTCGTGCGGCTGGAGACCCGCCCGCCCAGCCCGTCGGGGACAGGTGCCGTGCATCAGCGCGATCTGGTGCGTAATGCGCTACGGATGCGCCCGGACCGGATCATCGTGGGCGAAGTGCGTGGCGCCGAGGCCTTCGACATGTTGCAGGCGATGAATACTGGCCATGACGGGTCGATGACCACCGTTCACGCCAATTCCGCGCGCGACGCACTTGGCCGGATCGAACAGATGGTCACGATGATGGGGATTGATTTTCCGCTGAGCGCGATCCGGTCGCAGGTCGCCTCGGGTCTGCAATTCGTGGTGCAACTGTCGCGCCTGTCCGACGGCAAACGCCGCGTGATGAGCATTTCCGAGATCACCGGCATGGAAGGCGATGTCATCACCATGCAGGATATCTTTATTTTCCGCAAAAGGGGCAGGTCGGAAACCGGCGAAGTGCTGGGTGACTTCATCGCCACCGGGATCCGCCCGCGCTGCGCCGAACAGCTTATCGCGGCTGGCGTCAACCTTGATCCCGCATCGTTTCTGTCTGACGGAAATTAGAAAATGGACGCGCTCCTGACATCACCTGACATGATCTACGTCATTTATACAGCCTTGGCGCTGGGCATATTTCTGCTGTTCACCGGCGTCATACAGGTCCTGAGCCGGGGTGAGAACCCGAGTGAAGTGCGCAATCGCCGGATGCGGATGATTGGCAAAGGTGCCACCACCACCGAACTGCTTGCCGTCCTCAAGCCGGACCAGAAACGCGGGCTTCTGAGCCGTCTGCCATTCATCGGGGATTTGCCGTCGATGATGCGCAAGGCCGGGATCAGGGTCGCGCCGACCCGTCTGATCCTGCTGTGCCTGTTGGCCAGTTTGCTGATCCTTGTGGTTTCGGTGCAATTTGTCAGCCCGCTCAAGGCAATTGCGGCGGCACTTGGCCTCGGACTTGGGGTGCCGTTCCTGGTGATCCGGTCGCGCTGCAAAAAGCGGTCTGACGCTTTGGTGGCGCAATTGCCGGACGCGCTTGATCTGCTCGCGCGGGGCCTGCGGGTGGGACATCCGCTCAATACCTCGATTGCGGCGGTGGCCAAGGACATGGCCGATCCGATCGGGACCGAATTCGGGACTATTTTCGATCAGGTCAGCTATGGCGATGACCTTGTCGATGCGTTTCAGGAATTCGCCGAACGGGTCGATCTGGAAGATGTCCACTACCTTGCGGCCAGCATCGGCATCCAGCACGGGACTGGCGGCGATCTGGCACGGGTGATCCAGATTCTGTCCAAGGTGGTGCGGGGCCGTATTTCGATGCGACGGCGTATTCTGGCGATTTCGTCCGAAGGTCGGTTATCGGCCATGTTCCTGTCCGCCTTGCCGGTCTTTATCTATATTTTCACCTCGTGGTCGTCGCCCCAATATTATGCCGGTGTGTCCGAAGACCCGATGTTTCAGCCAATGGCCATCGCCGTGGTCGTTTTCGTCGTGATGAACTACCTGATCCTGCAAAAGCTGGTGAATTTCCGGGTATGAAAGGAACATGTCGTGCTTGAACAATTGCAGATCATTGCCGTCGGCTTGGGACTGCCAATGCAGTCTGTCCTGATTGGCGGGATTGCGGTCGGAGCCATGATGCTTTTTGTCGGGATTGCCTCGATCCTGACGCAAAAGGATCCGGCCGCCATCAGGCTGGCAAAGACCTCGGATGCGCGGTTTCAGGACCGCCGCGACCGCGGACTGCTCAGGGCCAGAGCGAGCGATCCCAAAGGGATCATGCGATCTTTCATCCCCTCGGACCTCGCAAAGCGTACGGAACTGCACCGCCAGCTGGCCAGAGGCGGATATGCGGGGGCCAACGCGCTGCGTAACTTTACCTTTGTGCGAATTATGCTTGGGCTGGTTCTGCCCGGTTCACTGCTGCTGATGATCTTTGCCAGTCGTATCCCCGGCATTATCCTGCCTCTGGGTCTGAATGACCGGATTGCCGGCTTTTCGAGTCTGAATATCTTTCAGGCGCTTGGTTTTCTGGTTGCAGCCGGATATTTCCTGCCGACTATCTGGTTGCGCGGCCGGGTGGCCGAACGCCAGCAAAAGATTGCCGAGGGATTTCCTAACGCACTGGACCTGATGCAGATTTCGGTCGAGGCAGGGCTGGGCTTTGACTCGGCAATGACCCGTGTTGGCAACGAATTGGCATCGATCTCGCCCGAAATCTCGGCAGAGTTTCTGGCCGTGCAACATCAGGTTCAGGCCGGTCGTCCGCGCGAGGCGGCGCTGCAGGAGATGGCCGAAAACACCGGCGTCGAGATCGTCAGATCATTCGCAAA
>JANOMH010000238.1:0-14159 GCA_031420215.1 Rhodobacterales bacterium
CCAAATTGCCGGTGGTATCGGTCAAAGGGTCCGGTCCATCGAACAGATGCCGCAGCGCATCCTGGCCCTTGGTCAAAGAATAGAGGTTACACATGATCGGCTCTTGTCTGGGTGGTCAGTTGTGTCTGGGTCCTTAGCGTATACCCCGAAATTTTTCCATTGCGTGCGCCTGCCTAAGGCAGGCGCGCTGCCGTAGTCCCCGGTGTCAGGGTATAGAACCCATCGGCGGGCAGTCGTTCCCACAGCCCTTCGGTCCCATCCGGCCAGATCACCCGGACCTGCGCCTCGGTCGCATCACCCAGGCCGAAATGCCACCAGCCCAATTGCCCGCTGGCATGACCGCCGCCCGAGGTGATTTCCCGGCGCATCACGGTATCGCCGCGCTCAACCTCGATCCAGGCGCCAATCCCGGCCGTGTTGGGCGCGGGTTGCGACAAGGCGAGCCCGAGCCAATGGCCACTCATGCCGGTATTGCGCCAGATTTGCGCCGGTTCGCGCCGGTTCACCACCACCAGATCAACCAGCCCGTCCATGTTGAAATCGGCCAAAGCCGCGCCGCGTGCGATGCCCGTGCTGGCCACCCCGGCCAGATTGCCAGCTTCGGCAAAAGTGCCATCCGCCCGCTGTAGCAGCAGGTTATTGGGGTCACGGGCGGCGAAATCGGGCATCTGGTCGACATTGCCCTTGGCGATGAACAGGTCGGCCAGTCCGTCGTTATTCACGTCCTCGAATTGGGCATGCCAGCCGGTGCTGGGGTTCAGGTCTTCGCCCATATAGGGCCGGTGCGCGGTGACCCCGGCGGCAAAGGCCACATCGGCAAAGGCGGGCACCGGCAGGGTGTCAGTGACCAGTCGTTGCAGTTTATTATCCGCCATCGAGGTCAGGAAGTATTCGGGATAGCCATTGGAATCAATGTCATAGCTGGCAATGCCCATGCCCCAGATGCGCAGCGGTTTCCAGCCCTCGGCCCCGGAATACAGCGTTGGCGCAGCGCCGGGGTCCAGATGCCACAGCTGTTCCTGCCCGCCCCTGTAATATTCCCGGTCATTGGACACCCGCAGCGACGGGGTGCCAGACCGGTTCCAGTCGGTGAACAACATCGATAGGGCGCAAAAGCTGGGGGTCAGGGGGATGGGCGCGTCGAAGCCCGCCGTGCCACCCCGGTGCAGCCAATTGTCGGTGCAGGACCCCCAGGGAAACGCCTCTTCGGCCCGGTTGATGTAATTGCCCACGGCCAGTGTCGGCCAGGTCGCACCACGCTCCCATATGGCCGAAAAGGCGGTGGTCCAGCCATCGCCGCCATCAAACCCCCAAGCCTCGTTCGCGCGTTCAAACTGGCAGTCGCCCAGACCGCGCAGCACCACATTTTCGCCCACCCGCAGGATCACCAGATCGGTGATCCCGTCGCTGTCGATATCCAGCGGATAGGCCCCGGTGACGGCATCCATTTCGGCCCCGCTGGGGATTTGGGCGAACTCCAATGGTCCGCCGTGGGCGCTCTGGTTGACGTAGAGTTCCGATAACCCCTCGCCCCCGCCAAAGAACAGGTCGGCAAAGGCGTCGCCGTTACAGTCAAACGCCGCCACACCGCCGCCGACCATATATTGCCAGTCGCCGGAATAGACGCTGTCGATCCCGGAGGTGGCGGTGTCTTCGATATAGGTGGGCACGGGCGGCATGTCTTGGGCCGCGACCCCGGTGGCGCTCAGCATCAGGGCGGCGGCTAATTTATGAAACATGCTCATGCCCCCTTCCTTGTGTGTAATGCTGCAGCAAAGGCGCCGATACAGCGGCCTTGCAATAGCCCTTGGTCAATTGCGGCGCGAAAGTGGATACCGCCGTAAAGCCTTGATATACCTGCCTCATCCGCCGCCGCCCAAAAGCTGGAAAAGGACCGGGCGGGCAGGCCGTCGTCAGCGCGCGAGGCATCTTCAAACGCAAACCCTTCGCCGAAATAGGCTGTCAGGACCGTTGCCGCAGCCGCCGATTGCACCGAATGGCCGCTGGGATATTCGGGGAAGGGCGGGGTGTTCAGCAAGGGTTCCCATTTGGGGTCAAAGACGGCGCGAATATAAGTGATCGGGCGGATCGCGTTGTAGTCGAACTTTGCCTGCCAGCAGCCGATAAACCCATCGGCCATAGCGATGCCCAACCGGGCCAGAACCTCGACCTTGGTATCCAAAGGGGCGGCGTCGCGGGTCATGATCTGGGTAACGATGGCCACCCAATGCCCTGGCGGGGTCATCGACAGCATCGCATCATCGGCCCAGAACCGGGCAATTTCGGTCTGTTCGGGGGTCAGGGCGGCTTTGATATCGACCACTTCTTGCGCCTGGGCATAAAACGCTGATCCGGGGTCAACGCTATAGGCGACCGGGGCGGGCAGCGGGCAGGTGGTGCCTGCGGGCATCGCAAACGGGCGGTTGCTGCCCCAGTTTGGCAAGAGCGGGGTCTGTTGCAGCCGGATCAGGTTGGTGGGGCCCCAATGGCCGGGGTCGGTGGACATGGTATATTCCGCCGGAAAGCCCATGTTTTCAATCACGGCACCACCGTCTGTTGCAGCCCAAGCGATGATATGGGCGGCAATTTGCCTGCCCAAATCCTCACTGGCAGCCACCACATCGGCGGGCAGATCGGCGGTGATTTCGGTGCGCATATGGTCAGTGACAAAGGTCAAAGCCCGCTGCCCGGTCGGGCCGGTATTGGCGAAAAGCTCTGTCACGACCCGGCCAAGGGCGGTGTGAAGGACGATGGCGCGGTCAGTGGCCACCCCTGCCTGAGGCTGGGGCAGTGCTGTCAGTCCGTTCAGCTGCCCGGCCAGACTTTGCAGCTGCGGGTCATCCAGCGCCACGGTTTCAAACGCAGTAACCCCGATATAGGCGATCGCACGGGAGGCGACGGGCGGCGTATAGGTCGGCGTATGCCGGACCAGTTCCAGCGACAGGCGCACCCAGGTATCCAGAACCTTTTGCGCGCTTGCGTCATCGGCACGGGCCTGTGCGGCGAGCAGGCCGATCACGGCAATGAACAGCACTGTAATTCCCAGACGTATCGCCCGCATATAGCCCCCCCTCAAGTCGTGTAGCATTGTCATACGGGATTGGTGACAGCCTGCAAGTCTGCGCCTGCATCGGGCAGCAGATATCCGGTATAGCGCACGATCAGCCCAGCCCGCAGCGGCGCATGCAAGGCCACGTCGAAATGGAAAACCCCATCCTGTTCATATTCTCGGGCGATGCTTTGCGGCAGGAAAGCGCGGGGGATCGGCAGGCCAAAGCACCACCCCGCAGCCACCGGATAGTGCAGCGCCCCATCGTTGACCGCCAGCCGCAGCAGGAATGTCATTGGCCCGAACTGTTCGGTCAACCCCTTTGGCGTCAGCCGCAAATGCGACCGGAACAGCCCGGCGCCAAAGCGGCGATCCCAGATTTCGCCCTGCGCTATGGGGGATTTCAGCACAGTGACAGGGATATTCTGGCCCGCGTGTGGAAACCGGAACAGCAGCGCAATCGCCTGCGCCAACCGGCCCTGCCCACGGGTGATGGTGGCGGTCCCAGACCAGCGGCGCGGTCCGGCATGGTCATGGGTGGCGCGGATTTTGTGCGGCAGCCGCGAAAAATCCGCGCCAAGCGCCTGTTGGAACAGCGGGATCAGCGGCGCTTCCGTTCGGGTCAGGGTTACATCCAGATCCGCCATTGCGGCCTCGGCTTGGTCCAAACTTACCTCGGCCACGGCCGGTCTGGCCCCGGTCAAAACCCGCGCCGGATCGCGCAGAATTGCCCGCACCGCGATGCCGGGAATATACGGCCCCTCGCCCGACCCCACCACAAGTGTCCAACGCCGCACGACCCACCCCCGCGCCTGCCGACCGGTGACGGTCACCTGCATCCCGCCCCGGTCGGTGCCAAAAGGCCCCAGAGCGCCAGCCCCGAGCCGGACCAATCCAACCAGCCAACGCGGCATCCCGAACCCCAGCGCCCCACGCAGCCAGGACAGCGCCGCGAGCCCGTGGTTCATCAGCCCCAGCTCCATCCCGGCCCGGAACTCGACTGTCCGGGCGTTGAAAAAGCTGGGAAACAAGCGTTGGTCGGGAACCTCGATCATCCAGCCTTTGCGGTTGAATTCACCCAAGTTGAACCGCTGTGGCCGCGACCAGCTGCGCACCGGGCCACCCTGCCCATCGGTCGCGGTCTGAAACGGCGTCCCGGCCTGATGCAGAATGCTGTCCACCACCGACCGCCCCCGTGGCGCGCGATTGCCGGGCAGGATGGCGGTGCTGATGGTGTCAAGTTCGGTCAATCCCTGCGCCAGGTGGGCGACGATAGCAGAGGACAATCCGGGCACGCTGGACATACCCGACAGCGCGAACACGCCCGCCGCCTTTGCGCCAGAGTCCAAGGCCGTGATCCCGGCGCAAAACCCCGCATCATCGGCCAGATCGAGGTAGTTCACTTTATGCGCAATCGCAGCGCGGGGCAGCCGGTAAGGGTCTGATCCATACCCATGAAACGGCCCCGCTGCATCGACCACGACATCCGGGGTCAGCGCCCACAGTGGGGACAGATCGGCGGCGCGGTCCAGTGTCAGACTTGCGACGCCCAGCTCTGCACCAAGCCGCCCCAACGCCGCGGCCCCACGCCCGACGACCACGACTTGATGCCCGTCGCGCACCAACAGCCGGACCAGCCTTTCACCGAACACCCCGGTGCCGCCGATGACTGCGACTTTCATCCGGTCAGAACCCGATCAATCTGACCCGGAACGCCGGGTCAGGGATGGCACACATATCGCCGCGTCCAAAGATCGCATAGCGATTGCGGGCGACGCGGCGATACAGCCAGTCGCGCAGGGGTTTCGGGACCAGCCGCAACAGTCCCAACAGCCGCCCCCAGCCGCCGCAGCGCAAACCTACCTCGGCCATGGCGTCAAAATCGGTCCAGACCCGGCCATCCGCAATGAACAGCCAGCTTTCGGGATCGGTGGCGGTGATCCCGTATTGGGTGAGCAGGCTTTGCCCGAGCGGGGTCTGCACCGGGCAAATCCGGATCGTGCCGGATGTGTCCAGCCGGTGGATCATCCGCGCCCCGAAACTGCACAGGGCGCAACCGGCATCCATCACGGCAATGGGGGCAAGATCAGTCATAAATCCACATTGGCGATTTATCTGGTCAGCGTCACTGCGACATCATTTCGCCCATTCCCAAGGCCGCGTAAACGCGCCCAACGCTTTGAGCACATCATCATCCGATACGGTCCCGGTCTTGACCACCCGGGCGACAAGCCCGCGCTTTTTATCCTCGATCACGTCTGACACTTCAGCAGCGACATCGGCATTGGCCAATGCGGCGTTATAAATCCGCTTGATCGCCATCCGGCGCAGGTCGGGTTTGAAGATCTTGCCGACCGCAGTCTTGGGCAATTCCGCCATGATTTCCAGATGCTTGGGATGGGCGGCCCGTTCGCGGACATGGGTCTGGGCATAGGCCATGAGTTCGGCCTCGGTCACCGTGGCCCCCTTGACCAGCTCGACATAAACGCAGGGCACCTCGCCCGCATGGGCGTCGGGCTGGCCGATGGCCCCGGCAAAAGCGACGTCCTTGTGGCCGGCCAAAGCCTCTTCAATCTCGGCGGGGTCAATGTTGTGGCCGCCGCGAATGATCAGGTCTTTGGCCCGGCCGGTGATCCACAGATAACCGTCCGGATCGACCCGGCCGAGGTCGCCGGTGCGCAGGAATTGCGGGGATTCGCCGGTGAACGGATAGAACAGGGATTTGTTTTTCTCGACCTCGGTATACGTCTGCCCCGCGAATACACCGGGGGACGAGATACAAATCTCGCCCACTTCATCCGGTGCGCATTCCATTTCAGTGGTGACCGAGACGATCTTGATCAGGGTATAGGGAAAGGGAACGCCGACGGAGCCGATCTTCTTTTCGCCATCGGGCGGGTTGATCGACACCAGACAGGTCGCCTCGGTCAGCCCGTAGCCTTCGCATATGGTCAGGCCCGCCGCCTTTTCGAACCGCCGGTAAAGCTCCAGCGGCAACGGGGCCGATCCGCAAAACGCCATCCGCAAGGACGAGACATCCGCATCCACCGGGCGCTGCATCAGGGCCGACATCGCGGTGGGGACGGTGATGACAAAGCTGACCTTATAGCGTTCGATCAGTTTCCAGAAATTGTCGAACACCCCTTCGCCCCGATACCCCTGGGGGGTCGGGAACACAACATGCGCGCCCGACGCCAGCGACGCACCCATGACGACAATCGCGGCAAAGACGTGAAACATCGGCAGCGGGCAAATCAGGATATCAGTTTCCGTAAACAGCAACCGATGCCCCAGCCAGGCGTTATAAATGATCCCGCGATAGCGGTGTTGCGCGACCTTGGGCATGCCCGTCGTGCCGCCGGTGTGGAAATAGGCGGCGACCCGGTCACCCGGACTGTCGGCAAAGGCCAGGGTTTTCGGCTGACGCGCGATTTCTGCATTGAAATCAAGCACCTTGGCCTGATGCCGCACTTCATATTTCGGGCGCAGGAAGGGCACGATGAACTGCTTGATCCCGCCCAGATAGCGCAGCAGATCCACTTCGATCACATGGGTGATGCCTGGGGCCAGCCGGGCCGCTTCGGCGGCCTTTTGGGCGACCTCGGTTTTCGGGAAGGCCTTGAGGGTGACAAGAACCTTGGCCTTGGTTTCGCGCAGGATCCCCGCAATCTGATCGGCATCCAGCAGCGGATTAATCGGGTTGACGATACCCGCGACCTGACCGCCGATATAAGTCAGCACCGCTTCGTTGCAATTGGGCAAAAGGTAGGCCACAACATCGGTTTCGCCCACCCCGAGCGACCGGAACAGGTTGGCGGTCTGGGTCACCTTATCCTTAAGCGTGGCCCAGCTGAGGGTTTCCTTTTTCGACTTGGGGTCAGATAGCAGCTGAAACGACAGCGCATCCCGCCCGCCATAGGTCTGTGCAGTGCGGGTCAGCAGGCCATAGGTGGTTTTGGGCAGATCGCGGGCATCCCACGCGGATTCAGCCTCGATCGCATTGCGGTCGGCCATGGTGGCATAGGTCATCTGTTCATCCCTTCCCTGACGGCCCGCATGGGTTGGCCCCTGCTGGTCCTTTGGGTCAGGATGAGAGAATTTGCGCCATGCTGCAACCTTGTCGCTGCGAAAACTGGCAGAAGGGCCGGAAATTCCGCTGTGGGCAGTAGCGGCACCCCTTATTCCGCAGCTATCCCCGCCGTGAACTGCAACCGCGCCAGCCGGGCATAAAGCCCGTCTTCGGCCACCAGCGCGTCATGCGTGCCTTGGGCGACAATCTGGCCAGCCTCGAACACCAGAATCCGGTCGGCCTTTTTCACCGTGGCCAGCCGGTGCGCGACGATCAGGGTGGTGCGGTCTGCCGAGAGCCGTTCGACCGCCAACTGCACCGCCAGCTCGCTTTCGGCGTCCAAAGCCGAGGTCGCTTCGTCCAGCAGCAGCAACGGGGCGTTGCGCAGAATGGCGCGGGCGATGGCGATGCGCTGTTTCTGGCCGCCGGACAGCATGACGCCACGCTCGCCGACATAGCTGTCATAGCCATCCGGCAAAGCCATCAGGAAATCATGCGCGGCGGCGGCCTTTGCGGCCACTTCAACCTCGGCATCCGTCGCGCCGGGCCTGCCAAAGCGGATATTTTCGCGGGCGGTATCGGCGAAAATCTCCGGGTCCTGCGGCACCAAAGCCATGTGCTGGCGGAAATCGGCGCGGGCCATGTCGCGCAGGTCCACCCCGTCGAGCCGGATCACCCCGGATTGCGGGTCATAAAACCGCTGCAGCAGTTGAATGATCGTGGTCTTGCCTGCGCCCGACGGACCGACAAGGGCCACGGTTTCGCCGGGGCGCACGGTAAAGCTGACATCGATCAGTGCCGAAATGCCGGGCCGCGACGGGTATTGAAAGCTGACACCCTCAAAGTCGATCCGCCCCAGCGGCCTGGCGGGCGCAGGCACCGCATCGGCCGGGTCGGTCACGGCATCGGCCGCGTTCAGCAGTTCAACCAGCCGTTCGGTCGCCCCGGCGGCGCGTTGCAATTCGCCCCAAACCTCGGTCAGGGCTGCAACACCGCCCGCGACCATCACCGAATAGATGACGAACTGGACCAGCCCGCCGACGCTCATTTCGCCGGACCGGACATCTCGGGCACCGATCCACAACACGCCAACAATCCCGGAGAAGATCAGGAAAATCACGATGGCGGTCATGACCGCGCGAACCCCGATCCGGTCGCGGGCGGAATCAAAACTCTTCTCGGTCACATTGCTGAACTTGCCCCGGCTATTGGCCTCGTGGGTGAACGCCTGCACGGTCTGGGCCGACAACAGCGCCTCAGAGGCAGACCCCGAGGATGACGCAATCCAATCCTGATTTTCCCGGCTCAGGCGGCGCAATTTGCGACCCAGAACCACGATGGGAATGATCACCACCGGCACAATCAGCAGGACCAGCCCGGTCAGTTTTGGCGATGTGTAGAACAAAAGGGCCAGCCCGCCGAGCAATGTCATGACGTTGCGCAAGGCGACCGAGACGGATGATCCGATCACCGACAGGATCAGGGTGGTGTCAGTGGTGATCCGGCTGAGCACTTCGCCGGTCATGATCTTTTCGTAAAATGCCGGGGACATCCCGATCATCCGGTCAAACACCGCCTTGCGGATATCGGCCACGACCCGCTCGCCGAGCCGGGTCACCAGATAATAACGCAGCGCCGATCCGGCAGCGAGCAGGGCCGCTATACCCAGGGCGGCGCCGAAATATTGGTCCAGCAGGGTCGCCGCCGCCGAGTTGAAATTATCCACCACGCGGCGGGCGGCCAAAGGCAGGATCAGCGATACCATGGCTGTCAGGGTCAGCGCCGCAAGGGCCGCCAGCATCATCCCGCTATATGGCTTCATAAACGGCCAAAGGGCCCCCAGCGCTGAAATCCGCCTGGATTTGGCGCGCTCCTGTTCGGCCTGGATCGGTGCGTCCGCCATGTAACTTGTCTGCCCTGTGATGTTAGCCGCTACTTAGGGCGGCAGGCCGCAGGGCACAAGAGTGGGGACTGGAGCGGGCGGCGGGAATCGAACCCGCGTCTTTAGCTTGGAAGGCTAAGGTCTTACCATTACACAACGCCCGCGCTTAGTCGTTGCATACCTGTGGGCCGGGCGAAGTGCAAGTCAGTCAGGGACCGGCTCCCGGTGTAGTTGCGATTTGTGACAGCCGTAATTGTGCGGAAACTTCGTCATAAAGGGCCAGACGTTGCTCTTTGGTCAGAACGGCCCCAAGTTCTACCTCGGGGCCCGCGCCACGCAGGGTCAGGTAGTGGTCGACCGGGCCGCCGGTGGGCTAGAGCGTGATCTGCACCCAATGCGGGTTCGCCTCCCATTGGCGCGGGCAGGGCTGGGCCCATTCCAGCATATCGGCATCGGCGTTTCAATTCATCGGCTTTTGTTCAGGCGGACCGGCTCAGGTCGGCGGCTGATACTTTGCCATGATCGTTGCCGCTGCCTTTTGTGCGGCAGTGAATTCCGCCGAGGTAAAAGCCTGAACCGTCTTGAGGTTTGATACCGCACCGGAGGCCGCAACCACCAACAACCCGGCCAACAAATTGTTGATGTCATCCGTCTGCACGATCATGTTGAAATCAGTTTCGCCGGTGGTCAGCAGGAACGACGTCAGTTTGCCGCCTCCCGCTTCGATGATGGCACGTGCCGCCGCCTCGCGGTCACTTGGATTGGCGATCATTCCCTTGGCTGCCGCTGCGGTGTAGCTGCCGGTCAAAATATAGTGCGCCATGTGTTCCCCCTTCATTGGCAATCGCCGCTCAGCGGGCTGCATCACGGCACGATCACCATGGCGTTATACCATGAGTGGAGCGCAAAACCAAGATTTTCAACGGCGGTCAGCCTGAACCGGGGGCCGTGCGGATGGCACGAGGACCGACTGTGCCCCAAGTGGGGGTCCGCTCAACCGGCCAGCGTCAGCAGGTTTGCCAGCAGCACCGGGCTGGTTGCAGCGGGGGTGCCGCCGCACTGAAAATGGCCCCCCGGCGCGAACCGGGGGCCATTCCTGCGGCCTCAGTCTTAATGCGCGTGGCTCTTGTCCCAGTCGCTCTGCTTGGGCAGCGTCTCGAACGTATGTTCGGGCGGCGGGCAGGGCAGGGTCCATTCCAGCGTATCGGCGAATTCGTTCCATGGGTTGTTCACGGTCACACGCTTGCCTGCGAACAGGGTGTAAAACAGCACGCCGATGAAAAACAGGAACGAGGCGAAGGACAGGAACGCGCCCATGCTGGAGACGTAGTTCCAATAGGCAAAGGCATCCGGGTAGTCGATGTAGCGCCGGGGCATCCCCTGCCGCCCAAGGAAGTGCTGCGGGAAAAACGTGATATTCGCCCCGATGAACATCGCATAGAAATGCAGCTTGCCCGCCCATTCCGGATACATCCGGCCCGACATTTTCGGCAGATAGAAGTAGATCCCCGCAAAGATCGCGAAGACCGCGCCCAGTGACATCACGTAGTGAAAATGTGCCACAACGTAATAGGTGTCATGATAGACCCGGTCGATCCCGGCCTGAGCCAGCACGATTCCAGTGACCCCGCCCACAGTGAACAGGAACAGGAACCCAAAGGCCCAGAGCATCGGTGTCTTGAATTCCACCGAGCCGCCCCACATCGTGGCGATCCAGCTGAAGATTTTCACGCCCGTGGGCACCGCGATGACCATCGTGGCCATCATGAAATAGCTTTGCTGGGTCAGCGACAGCCCCACCGTATACATGTGGTGCGCCCAGACGACGAAGCCCAAGGCCCCGATCGCGACCATCGCATAGACCATCGGCAGATAGCCAAAGATCGGCTTGCGGCTGAAGGTGGCGATGACATGGCTGATAATGCCAAAGCCGGGGACGATGATGATATACACCTCCGGGTGGCCAAAGAACCACAGGATGTGCTGATACAGGATCGGATCACCGCCACCTGCCGGGTTAAAGAAGGTGGTGCCGAAATTGCGGTCGGTCAGCAGCATGGTGATGGCTCCGGCCAGCACCGGAAGGGCGAGCAGGATCAGCCAGGCGGTCACAAAGATTGACCAGGTAAAGAGCGGCATCTTGTGCATGGTCATGCCAGGTGCTCGCATGTTCAGCGTCGTGGTGATCATGTTGATGGCGCCCAGAATCGAGGAGGCCCCCGACAGGTGGACGGCGAAAATCGCCAGATCCATGGAAATCCCGGCCTCTTGGGTGGACAGCGGCGGATAAAGCACCCAGCCCACGCCCGACCCTGCCAGCCCGTTTCCACCGGGGGCCAGCATCGAGGCCACACCCAGCGACGTGCCGGCCACATACATCCAGTAGGACAGGTTGTTCATCCGCGGGAACGCCATGTCCGGCGCGCCGATCTGCAGCGGCATGATATAGTTGCCAAAGCCGCCGAACAGCGCCGGGATGACCACGAAAAACATCATCAGAACACCATGATAGGTGATCAGCACGTTCCACAGATGCCCGTTCGGCGAACAGGTCTGGGCCGCATCGGTGAACAGTCGCGCCCCTTCCATACACATATGCTGCACACCCGGTTCCATCAGCTCGATCCGCATGAACACCGTGAAAGCGACCGAGATGAACCCCACCACACCCGAGGTGAACAGGTAAAGAATCCCGATATCCTTGTGGTTGGTGGACATGAACCAACGGGTAAAGAATCCCTTTTTGGCATGGTCGTCATGGCCGTGGATGGCGGCATCTGCCATGTGGCTCTCCTGCAATTGGCTAACGTGACGGGCAGGTTGTCCCTGCCTATTGCGCCTGCTTCTAGTGGGTAAGTGTAAAGGGAGCAATATTGGATGCAGTCCCCGGCATGGGATAAATTGGCGCAGGGGCCGGATTGCGGGATTGATGCGTAAAACTTGACACAGATGCGGCTACGGCGCGCCCGGCGATTAACGCTTTGGAAAGCCTTGCTGCCCTAGCACTTTGGCATGGCTTTGCAGGAGCGTGCCGGATGGCGCAGCATGAGGTTTCCGATTTTGTGGCGCGGCTGACGGCGCCGGGGATTCGTGGCAAGGCGCTTGGACTGGCCGGGCTGGGCCTGTGCGCGCTGCCCTGTGTGTTGATCATCCTGATCTGGCGCGATGTCGTTCTGGTGGCCGGATTGGCGCCACTGCTGGCGATAGGCAGTGCCAGTTTGGCCGCATTGGCAACGCTGGTCGGGCTGGACCTGATCCTGCGTCCGGTGTCGCATACCCGATTGGCGCTGGGCCGGTTGCTGGGCGGCAGTAGCCCCGCCGATTTGCCCCGACCGCAGGCCGGACCAGCAGGCAGATTGATGAGCGATGCGCAACGGGTGATTGATGAGTTGATAGCGCTGCGGGCTGAGTCTGTGGATGACGGCGGTCTGTTGGTACCTGATGATCGACCGGTTATCTTGACCGCCGGGATGCCGGGCGATGCGCCGGATCAGGTGTTCGACCATGTGCTGGCGGCTGCGGACACGGTGGCGTTTGCGGCCCCCGAACTGATAAATGATGCCGCCGTGCCTGACCGGGCGGATGATCTGCTTGCGCTTGAACAGCAATTGCGGCGTGCCATCAAACGCGAAGAATTCGAGCTGTATTATCAGCCGGTTATTGACCTTGACGCAAATCGTCCGCTGGGGGCCGAGGCTCTGATCCGCTGGCATAGTCCAGAGCGCGGCTTTGTGGCGCCGGGCATGTTTATCCCCTTGGCCGAGGCGAGCGGCCTGATCGACCCGATCAGCCAGTGGGTTCTGCGCGAGGCTTGCCGTGAAGCCGCAGGCTGGGACCCGGACCTGCGCGTGGCGATCAATCTGGGGGCGCGGCAGTTTCTGGACCAGAACCTGACATGGCATATATCCGAAGCCATTGATGCCGCGGGCATTCGCCCCGATCAGCTGGGAATCGAGCTGACTGAGTCTGTGGCTATGATCGACTACCATCATACCAGGGCCACGTTCACTGCCCTGCGCGACATGGGCTTGCATATCGCGATTGACGATTTCGGCTCTGGCCATGCCAATATGAGGACTTTGGGAAAACTGCCCTTCACCACGCTAAAGATCGACCGCGAATATGTGGCCGATGTGCATCGCGAGCCCGGTTCGCTGGCCATTTGTGATGCGCTGATCACTTTGGGGGCCGGACTGGGGCTTGAGGTTGTGGCGGAAGGCACCGAAAAGGCCGAAGAAGTGGCCGTGCTGCGCGGGCGCGGCTGTTCACTGTTTCAGGGCTATTATTTCGCCCGGCCAGTTCCGGCCCCGGTTCTGGCTGCAACATTCGACAATCTGTGGCAACGCAAGGCTGTGAAAATTTCTGGCGCGGCCTGAAGGTCTGGTTGCAGCTGTGGTGCGGTGGAACTGGACGGCGCAGGGTATCGCACCTGGCATATGATGCCGCTCTTTGCCTTCACTACATTGTCGTTTTGCTTTGCTCGGCCAGCAAGCTGCGCTACCGCTTGAACAAAGGGGGGCGGTGGATGCAAAGGGTCGAGCGGGACAGGCTGGCGCTGCGTTTGCTGTCGCAGGCGCTGGATCAGACGGCGGCCGATCAAGGGCCTTGGGTCGCGGCTGCAACCCAAGGTGATCCGGCGCTGCGCGACCGGGTTCTGGCACTTTTGCAGGCCGAGCGTGGCCTGACCGGCCTTGCCGATGATACGCCGGGCACTGCTTTGGCCCTTCCTCCGGCAGAAGTTGGGGTTTACCGGCTGGAGCAGATGATTGGCGCGGGTGGGATGGGGTCGGTCTATCGCGCGCAGCGGGCGGACGGACTGTTTGCGCAGGTCGTAGCGATCAAGTTCATGGCCGCAAGGCAGGGTCAACTGGACCTTGGCCCGCTGATCGACGCTGAGCGCCGGTCTTTGGCGCGGATGGATCACGAGGCGATCTCCCAGATTCTGGATGGCGGCCAAACTTCGGACGGTCTGCATTATCTGGTGATGGAATACGTCGACGGCGCGCCGATTTCTGCGGCGACCCTGACTGCCCCGCAAAGGATTGGTCTGATCCGGCAGATCGCTGCTGCTTTGGCCCACGCACATCAGGCGCAGATTGTGCATTGCGATGTGAAGCCCGGCAATATCCTGATCACTGCCGAGGGTCGGGCCAAGCTGA
>JANOMH010000239.1:0-2492 GCA_031420215.1 Rhodobacterales bacterium
GGGCGGTCGCAGGCCATGCCGGACCCCGACCAAAGGCCAAGGGTCAGGCAAATGGAGATGATCAAAAAGGGCCGCATAGGGCATGATAGCACAGGCATTGCGCTGCCTCTGCACGGATTTGGGCCTAGGGCTGCGGCGCCAGAGTGCCATATAAAGCGGTCAGGCGTGCGGCCTCGGCGTGAAACCCATAGGGCGGGTTCAGAATGAACAGGCCCGAGCCAGTCATCCGGTGGCCGGGGCGGGCTGGGGGGAAAGCAACCTCGTGGCGGACAGCTTCGGGCAGCATTTCGGTCAGCAGGCGCAGCATCGGGCGATGTGGCGTGTCGGCCAGGATCGGATACCACAGCACAATCACGCCCACGCCCCATTTGCGGTGCAGGCGGCGGACCAGACTGGGGATAGTCTTGTAGTCGTCCTTGATCTCGTAACTGGGGTCGATCAGCAGCAACCCGCGCTTTGGGTCGGGCGGGCACAGGGCCAGCGCCATCTCGGCCCCGTCGCGCTGCACCACACGGGCCGGGTAGGGCGACATGGTGTTGGACAGGGCGGCATATTCCTGCGGATGCAATTCAGCCAGATGCAGCCGATCCGTTTCGCGCAGGGACAAAGCGGCCACCAGCGGCGAGCCGGGATAGGCGTTGGGGCCATGCAGGGCGCGGGTTCGGGCCAGGATACGGGCATAGGGATGATCGGGGGCGAACCAATCAGCGACCTTGGAAATCCCCTCGGCCGCCTCGCCGGTTTTCAGCGCCTCGGGGGCATCCAGCTGATACAGTCCCCGGCCGGCATGGGTTTCCAGATAGGTCAGGGGTTTGTCTTTGGCGGTCAGATAAGAGAGCATCCAACTGAGGACCGCGTGCTTGTGCACATCGGCCAGGTTCCCGGCGTGGTAGATATGTTGGTAGGACAGCATAAGCCTGCCTAGACCGGATAGGGGGGCGGTTCAACCCTGCGGGATTAGGCGTTGAAACTTATGGGCCACCGCAATAGTTAGTCTCCGAGTTTGGATGCAAAGAGGTATTACGCGATGATGGAAATCTTTACCCCGGAGGGCTTTTCCGCCCTGCTGCAGGTGATTGGAATCGATCTTGTGCTGGCCGGGGACAATGCGATTGTGATCGGTCTGGCTGCGGCCGGATTGCCCAAAGATCAGCGCAACAAGGCGATTCTGGTAGGGATCATTGCGGCCACCGTGATGCGGATCGGCTTTGCTGCGGTCACCACGCAACTGCTGGCCATCGTCGGGCTGTTGCTGGCGGGCGGGATCCTGCTGGCCTGGGTCTGCTGGAAGATGTGGCGCGAACTGCGCGCCGGGCATGGTGCGAGTGACCAGAACGCCGTGGAGGCACTGACCGACAGTGACCTGAACGCCGACGGAACTGTCGCCGGGGGCGCCCCGACCAAGACTTTTGCCCAAGCAGCCTGGCAGATTTTGATCGCCGATGTGTCGATGTCGCTGGACAATGTGCTGGCCGTGGCTGGTGCGGCGCGGGACCATCCGTCGGTGCTAGTGATCGGGCTGATCCTGTCAATCGCGCTGATGGGGCTGGCTGCCACCTTTATTGCGCGCCTGTTGAACAAGCATCGCTGGATTGCCTACGTCGGCCTGGCGATCATCGTCTATGTCGCGGGCAAGATGATGTATGAGGGCTGGCACGAGATCCAACCCTTCGTGCTTGGCGCCTGACGGACGGCCATGCAGCGGGCGGTGATTGTCACGCTGCTGGTCCTGACGGTCTTGGTCGGCGGGATGTTGCATCTGATCGGGCTGAACGCCGAGACGGCGCAGCAGGCCCGGATGGCCAATGGCATCGCCCGGATGACCACCGGGCTGATCGTGATCTGGGTGTTTCTGGGCGGCGGGCTGATGTATTTTTGGCGCGACCGGATTGCCGGGGTGATGCGCCGGATCCGGCTGGACGAGCGACTGAAGTTCACCCTGTTCGCCGTGCTGCTGGCCTGTCTTGAAGAGGGCGTGACCGTCAGCATGACCAACCTCGCCCCGGTCTTTGGGGCTGGGGTGGGAGAGGCGTATATCACCGCCTCGGGCAATTACTTCGACGTGATCGCCTTTCATTCAGTCGTGGTCTTTGTCCCTTATTTCATCGTCCTGCCGCTGATCCTGTCGCGCTGGGCGTTCTCGCCCTTTGCGGTGTTCCTGAGCTTTGGCGTGGTCGGAACCCTGTGCGAAGCGATCTTTGCGGGCAATGTCGGGGTGGTCATCGGCTTTCCGATGTGGGCCTTTGTCTATGGGCTGATGGTCTGGCTGCCCACCTATTGCATGACCCGGCCCGCAGCGCAGCCGGTGGGCTGGATCGGGACATTTGCGCTGGCCCCGGCGGTATTCGGGCTGGCCCTGCCGCTGGTGGCGGTTGAGGCTTGGGTGATCATCGGGCTGCTCGGGCATCCGGGGATGCATTTCGGGGGATAGGATGGGCAAATTGCCCATCGCCCTGCCACCCGTAGGGTGGGTGCAACCCACGCATCACGGG
>JANOMH010000240.1:0-3948 GCA_031420215.1 Rhodobacterales bacterium
ACAGGGCAGGCCCGCCGCACCAGACAGCCTGCGCCCATGCAACCTGAGCCAGCGCTGGTGTCAAGGAATGCTTTGCATTTGGGCACATCGTAGGGCTTTGCGCCCATCGCGCCGACCGGGCAGGCGGTCAGGCACGGGGCGGGGCAGGAGGTGCAGGGGTTCTGGCCCGTGGCCCCGACATGGGTTTCCGTCAGGCCGAGGGCGCCGCGATAGGAAATCATCAGCCCCTGGGTAGCGTGGACCAACGGCCCGACCGGACTGACCCAAGCCTGACCAGAACGCTTGGCCCATGCCAGAAACGGCCGATAAGGTGGCCCACCAAACGGGAAATAGGCCTTTGCACCGTGGTCGCAGGCAATCCGCCCAATGGTCCGGCGCGACCAACGGTCCAACGGATGGGGGTTTTGGTCGGTGTATTCGGGGGATTGGGTGAAATGGGGCCAAAACCAGGCTCCGGGAGAGAGCAGCGCAATGGTGCGGATCGAAGCGTGCAATCCATCTGCAGGCTCGGCAGGCAGAATTCCTGTAATCTCAAGCTGTTCCGCCGCGAGAACCTCTGCGAGCCGGTTCACCGGATGCGCGGCTTGATGCGCGGTTCGGTGGACCTGATGATCGACCCGGCCCCATGCTCGGTGAACAGTTCCAACAAGGACGCATTGGGCAACCGCCCGTCCAGAATGACCACGGCGCGGACCCCAGACTCGAGTGCGGCCAAAGCGGTTTCGGTTTTCGGGATCATCCCGCCCGCGATGGATCCATCGGCAATCATTGCGCGCACCTGATCTGGGGTCATCTGGGTCATGACCTCGCCGGCTTTGTTTTTCACGCCAGATACATCGGTCAGCAACAGCAAACGGTCGGCCTGCAATTCGCCCGCAATCGCCCCGGCGGCGGTATCGCCATTGACATTGAACGTCTCGTTATCCGCCATCCCAGTCCCCACGGGGGCAACGACCGGGATTATGCCCGCGCCATACAGATCACGCAGCACCTGCACGTTCATTTCGACCGGACGGCCAACAAAGCCCAGTTCGGGGTCATCGGCGACGCAGACCATCAGATCATCATCCTTGCCGGAAATGCCAACGGCGCGGCCGCCTGCATCCATGATCGCCTGCACGATCCGCTTGTTCACAAGGCCCGAAAGGATCATTTCGACCACTTCGACTGTGGCTTTGTCAGTAACCCGCTTGCCGCGCACGAATTTCGATTCAATCCCCAGCTTGGCCAGCATCTCGTTGATCATCGGGCCGCCGCCATGCACGACCACAACTTTGACCCCAACTTGACGCATCAACACGATGTCACGGGCGAATTCGGCCATCGCATCGTCGTCGCCCATCGCATTGCCGCCGAACTTGACCACGACGACCGAGCCGGAATAGCGCTGCAGATAGGGCAGGGCTTCGGACAGGGTCCGGGCGGTGGCGATCCAGTCACGGTTCATGTCTTGTTTCCTCATGGCGCTAATCCAGATCGGCGATAATGGCCCGCAGGCTTTCCATCCCGTCGCCTTTGTCCGACGAAGTCAGCACAATCTCGGGGTATGCGGCGGGATGCTTGGCCAAAGCCGCGCGGGTGATGGTCAGGGCGGTTTCCAATTCGGCCGCACTGATCTTGTCGATTTTGGTCAGCACGCACTGGAATGTGACTGCGGCGCGGTCGAGCAGGGCCATGATATCCTCGTCCACCGCCTTGGCCCCGTGCCGCGCGTCGATCAGCACAAAGGCGCGGCGCAGGGTCTGACGGCCCGCGAGGTAAGAGCGCAGCAGTTTCTGCCAGCGTTCGACAATCGCCAAAGGGGCATTGGCATAGCCATAGCCCGGCAAATCGACGACATAGTGCTTTTCACCCACCGCGAAAAAGTTGATTTCCTGGGTCCGACCCGGGGTGTTGGATGCCCGTGCAAGGCCCTTTCGATTGGTCAAAGCGTTGATCAGGCTGGATTTACCAACATTGGACCGGCCCGCAAAGCAGACCTCGACCCGGTCCGCCGGGGGCAGGCCCGCCATGGCGACGACACCTTTGACGAAATCAACAGGCCCCGCGAACAACAGGCGGCCGGTTTCGGCCTGTTCGGGTTCCGCCGGGGGGGCAATGGGAAAGGTCAGTTGCATATCAGTTTACCCTTGCACTATCACCAAGGCGGACTATGCCACCCATCACCACTTCGGCATAAACCCCAAAGTTCTTGTGGGTCCAGCCATGTGTTAACAAGCCGAGCGTGTCAACATCGCGCTGCCCGCTATAAGGGTTGGCTGCGGTCGACTGGCAGCGAACGATGGGTTCCCTGATCGCCAGAACGACTGGACCTATCGCAATCGTTCGTCCGATCCAAGTCAGTTCCTCCCAAGCATCAAAGCCCGTCAGCCATATATTGCCGCGCCAGCGCTCGGCGTCCAAGGTGTGACCTGCCGCGATTGCAACCGCATTGTGCGACGCGGCATTCATGACTGAAACCGACGAATATTCCGTGTCCGTCATGCCGCGGCCCGGCACTGTGACCAGGCCGACCGGGCGGGCGCGGTTGTCAGGGCACAGTGGCAGCGTCCAGTCCAGAAACGCAACTACGCCCAGTGGATTGTTGGGGTCAAACGACAGCTCGCCCAAATCCTGATGCCGCAGAGTCAGGGTTGCGCTGCCCTCGTCCAGTTTTGCCCAGATCCCCGCCAGCCCCGGTGTCCGCGAGCCGATCATAAAGTTTTGACAGGCCGCCCAACTGCCCGGCACGAATTTGGTCGCATCATGGGTCACGGCCCAATGCCGATCCCAGGGCATCGTCTGTCCGGCAGTCAGCGTGACCGCATCAAGTGCCTCGCGTCCGTGGCTCTTGATCGGGTGCCGCCAAAGCTGGGCGACTTCGGCCATCTATTTGCCCTTTGGCTTCGCGTTGCTGTTGGCACTTGTCGCCGTCGCCCGCTTGAAAGACCCTAGGATATTGCCAAAGATATCAGGCTTGTGCCCGTGACTGCGCATGATCAGATATTGCTGGGCAAAGGTAATCATGTTGTTGGCGATCCAGTAAATCACCAGTCCCGATGCAAACGACCCCAGCATGAACATGAATATCCACGGCATCCAGGCGAAAATCATTTTTTGCGTCGCATCTGTGGGTGCCGGGTTCAGTTTTTGCTGCAGCCACATCGAAATGCCCAGAATGATCGGCAGCACCCCCAGTGAGATGATGAAGAACACTGATCCGGGCGCAGGCGTTGCCCAGGGCAGCAGCCCGAACAGGTTGAGGATCGACGAGGTATCAGGCGCGGACAGATCTTTGATCCAGCCGATCCACGGCGCATGCCGCAGTTCCAGCGTCACGAAAATCACCTTGTACAGCGAAAAGAAAATCGGGATCTGGATCAGAATCGGCAGGCACCCCGATGCCGGGTTCACCTTATTATCCTTGTAGAGTTTCATCATGCCGGTTTGCAGGGCCTGCTTGTCTTCGCCGGACTTTTCCTTGAGCTTTTCCATCTCGGGCTGAAGCTCTTTCATCTTGGCCATCGAGACGTAGGATTTGTAAGCCAGCGGCAGCACCAGCGCCTTGATGATCAGGGTCAGCGCCATGATCGACCAGCCCATGTTGCCGATGAAAGAGTTCAGCGTATGCAGCAGCAGGAACATCGGCTTGGTGATCATGAAAAACCAGCCCCAGTCGATCGAGTCCAGAAACCGGTAAATCCCGCTGGTATTCTGATAATCGCGGATCGTGGCCCATTCCTTGGCACCGACAAACAACTGGGTCCGCACGGTCGAGGTGGCCCCGGCGGCGACGGTTTCCAGCGGCATCACCGCTTCGGCCTGATAAACGCCCTGCTCGGGGTAATATTTCGCTGTGGACCGGAAACCGATCCCTTGTTGCGGCACAAGCGTAGACATCCAGTAATGGTCGGTAAACCCGATCCAGCCGTTTTCCTGCACTTCGATCCGTTCGGCGGGGGTGCCTTC
>JANOMH010000241.1:0-1727 GCA_031420215.1 Rhodobacterales bacterium
CCTTCCTTCTGCGAAAGCGCGGGGTCGATCACGGTAATCGGATCGGGGCTATTGAAAGGAGTCACGCTGCGAATGCGTGACCCAACGACGACAATCGCGGTGCAACCTTCGGCATTCGGCGTGGCCGCGCAATCGACGGCGGGCGCGGCAGCGACGTCCGCTGGCGCAGGCGCGGCTTGTTCCGACCCGGCGTCCTGGGCCATTGCCGGTTGGGCGAGGATGAGCGCGCCGGTAAATGCCGCAGACTGAAGCACGGTCGTGCCGAGCAACCCAAAATTCTTCATGGTAGCAATATCCCCCGAATAGCCGACGCGAGGCTCGGCCAGTCCAGTCCTCATTTCAACTGGTTCGAGAGGTAGGCGAAGTATTTCGATGCAAATGTAACTTCTGCGCAACACTCAATTTTGCTTGAGGCGGGCATTGCCATGCGCGATCACGCAAACCGACCCAATCCGCACGGCGCTGACCTTCCGGAGGCCAGGTTAGTTCGAACGCGAAGAGGCAGCCTGAGCGAGCCGGGCGCACCTGTAGCTCCTGAGTGCGGTGAGCACGAGGCGGAGCAACGAGACAACTGCCCCCGCCACGAGCCGTCCTTACCGGCGCTACTAAACGAAGGGCAACTTCCAAGGTCAGCGGGCGAAGGCGTGAACGGCCGAGTTGGGCACATTTCCGGCATGCGACCCACACCGTCATCGACTGGACTTCGTGCGTGAACCGAGCATTGGTTTGACTGCAAAATGCACTCGACTCGCTTCCCGACCCGGATGGCTCGCCCACTGCCGGACTTTCGTCAGTGGGAGCAGACATGGTGTCGGTTCCCTCTGAGGAACCACCCATGAATGAAGCTCAAAGAACTGAGATTGCGGCGCCGGAGCTATATCCCGAGGCCGCGGCGCGACGCTGGCAGAGGTAAGCGAAGCCACGAGCTGGCAACCGCACAGTGCCCGCGCCTTCTTTTCGGGCCTGCGTAAACGCGGACTGGTCCTCGTCCGGGAAGAACGGAAGGACGGCGATACCGCCTACCGCATCGCCAAGCTTGGCTCGGACAGCTGAGGTGCCGAACCTCGACGTCGAGATTGAAGCGCTGATTAGGATGTCGCCAGCAGCTCTTCGCTCAAAATGGCGCGAGGTGCATCGTAGCCCGACTCCCGATCTCAGCCCCTCGCTTTTAGCGAGGGGTAACGCCTACCGATTGCAGCAGCGGGTGCATGGCGGGCTGTCCCGCTCGGCCGAAAAGCAACTTGCCAACATCGCCCGCAGGCTGGCCCGGACCGGCAGCGTCGATGATCCCCACGCCGTAAGCCTCAAGCCGGGGACCCAGCTGGTGCGTTCGTGGAACGGCACGATTTACAAAGTGCTCGTCGGCTATGACGGTTTCGAGTTCGACGGTCGCCGATATGAGAGTCTCAGCCAGATCGCTCGGGATATCACCGGCGCCCACTGGTCCGGTCCGCGTTTCTTCGGCGCGAAAGCGCGCTCGGTGCCAAAGCCTCGAGGCAAGCCCCATGGCTGACGAACGCCGCAAGCGATTTCGCTGCGCCATCTACACCCGAAAATCGACCGAGGATGGGCTTGAGCAGCATTTCAACAGTCTCGACGCTCAGCGCGAGGCTTGCGTCGCCTACATTACCAGTCAGCGCCACGAAATGGGAGCAGCTTCAAGATTTCTACGATGACGGCGGGTTCTCCGGTGGCACGATGGAGCGGCCAGGATTGAAGCAATTGCT
>JANOMH010000242.1:0-3931 GCA_031420215.1 Rhodobacterales bacterium
CGACATCGATCACCTTCTTGACGTCGGGCTGGCGCAGATCCCCAAGGACAGCCTGATTGCCAAACTGATCGCCGATATCCGCGTCTGGCACAAAGCCAATCCCGACTGGCTGACAACACGGCAGTTGATCGAGGATCACTACGGATACGACAAGTTTCCCGGCAACTGCCATGTCGTCCCGAACCATGCGCTGATGGTCATGTCCGTCCTGTACGCGCCCGCCGATTTCCAGCGGGCACAGATGATCGTCAACACGTCTGGCTGGGATACCGACTGCAATGCAGGGAACGTGGGTTGCCTGATGGGCATCATGCTGGGGCTTGAGGGAATCGACGCAGGCGCCGATTTCCGGGGTCCGATTGCCGACCGCCTGCTGATTTCGTCCGCCGATGGCGGCTCGTCAATCAATGACGCAGTGAGGATGGCCTATTACATCACCTCGCTGGGCACCCAACTGGCGGGCGGGCAAGCACTGGCGGCCCCCAAGAACGGTGCGCAGTTCCACTTCTCCCTTCCCGGATCGCGACAGGGGTTTTCTGCACGCGAAGGCAGCGGTTTCAATGTGGCGGTCCTCGACAATGTCGACCAACACCTGACCGTGACCTATCGGAAACTCTGCCCCGGTCAGGTTGCGGCGGTGACAACGCCGACCTTCTCGCCGCCCGAAATGCTGAACATGCGGACTTATGACCTGATGGCCTGCCCGCTGGTCTATCCGGGCCAGCGGGTCCAGGCCGCAGTCTCGGCAGACGCGACGAATACTGGTTCGCTGCAGGCTTGCATTCGCCTGCGGGTTTATGATGCGCAGGATAAACTGGCCGATGTGGACGGGCCGGCCCTGACCCTGAAACCGGGGCAAAACGCCGTGCTAGACTGGACGCTGCCGGAATTTGACGGCCAGCCCATCGCCGAAATCGGCGTGGCGCTCACCTCCTCCGGACCGGTCGCCGAAGGCACCGTGCGCCTCGATCATCTGCGCTGGGACGGTACCCCGCAACTGACCCTGCGCCGTCCGCCGAACGGCGTACTGAACCATCGCAACCGGCCAGTTGATGGAGCGGATTTCTGGCGCATGGCCTGGGTCAACGGGGCGAGCCTGTTTTCCAAACGCTTCCCGCCCGATTTCCGCATTTCGCAGGACATTGGCGAAGGCATCATCCTGCATGGCACGCGGCAATGGACCGACTACAAGGTGTCCAGCGACGTGACGCTGAACCTTGGTACCTATGGCGGGATCGCCGTGCGGGCTCAGGGCTTGCGGCGTTACTATGCGGCGCGGCTGATGCGGTCAGGATTGCTTCAGATCGTCAAGGTGCGGGACGAGGTGACGACGGTGCTGGCCGACGTTCCCTTCAACGTCGTCCTGGAAAAACCCGTGTCCCTGTCGGTCAGCGTGCAGGGCGGCACGATTATCGCCATCGCGGACGGAACCGCTTTGCGGGCGCAAGACAACGCGTTCAAAGATGGCGCCATCGGCCTTTTCGTCCATGAAGGGGCGCTATCGACTGAAACCGTGCATGTGGGTCCGGTCTGATGGCCTCTGTCAATATCGAAAATGCGGTCAAGGCCTATGGCGGACAAACCGTCCTGCACGGGGTATCGGTGGACATTCCGGACGGATCATTCGTGGTCCTCGTCGGCCCGTCGGGCTGTGGCAAGTCCACCCTTCTGCGGATGATCGCGGGGCTGGAGCCGATCACAGGCGGGACCATCCGGATCGACGGTAACGTGGTCAATGACCTGCCGCCTAAACAGCGTGACATCTCGATGGTGTTCCAGAACTACGCGCTTTACCCGCATATGACCGTCGCCGAAAACATGGCGTTTTCCTTGACTCTCGCGGGTGCGCCAAAGGCCGACAAAACGCGCGAGGTCGCGCGTGCGGCAGACATTCTCGGGCTGACGTCACTGTTGGGCCGTTATCCCAAACAGCTTTCGGGCGGGCAAAGGCAGCGTGTTGCCATGGGACGATCCATCGTGCGCAACCCCAAAGTGTTCCTGTTCGACGAACCGCTCTCCAACCTTGACGCCAAATTGCGCGTCGCGATGCGGGCCGAGATCAAGGCACTGCATCAACGCCTGAAAACCACGACCATTTACGTGACCCATGATCAGGTCGAGGCGATGACGATGGCAGACAAGATCGTCGTGTTGCATGACGGGCGGGTTGAGCAGATCGGATCGCCGCTGCATCTGTATGACCATCCAGACAATGTGTTTGTGGCGACCTTTATCGGATCCCCCGCCATGAACATGATTTCGGGAACCATCAGCGCTGACCCAACCGTTTTTGTGGCGAAGGATGGTACAGGTTTACCCATTGAACCGGGCTATTCGATTCCGGAGGGGACACAGGTGATCTACGGATTGCGGCCCGAACATCTTTTGCTGTCGGACCCGGCATCCGGCGTTCCTGCGACGATCAGCGTGGTCGAACCCACCGGGTCGGAAACTCAGGTTCTGTTTTCCTTTGTCGGCCAGCAGCTTAACGGTGTGTTTCGGGAACGGATCGCGGATCGGCCCGGTAATGTGCTATTTCTGCGACCCGATGTGACTAAAGTCTGCCTGTTCGACGCTTCGACGGGGTTGCGGATCATCAAGATGGCATGACGGTATGATGACAGGCCAAGGCGGTTTCACACTGTTGTGCGTAAGTTAAGCCTTTTGACCCGGGGCAGTCCCTTCGTTTCTAACATGGGCATTCGCACACGCAGCCATTTTTAGTTTCTGTGCAGGAGTGACGCTGCCGATGCCCATGTTTGGGCAGTCGTCATTGGATGGCGCGCGAGCTGACCACCCTGATCGAACGTCGCGGAAAGCCCGGGATGATCGTGTCCGACAATGGGACAGAACTGACTTTGAATGCGATTCTGGACAAGTGTGCGGCGCATCATGTCAACGGCAGAGGAAGAACCAGCCATGGGGCAGAGCAGAATATTGCCACTTTGGCCGGGTGCTTACGGGGGCTTGGATCACGCACAAGCGCCCAGGCGACCGCGCTTTTCACATAGCTGGCGGTTGCCTGGGCGCTTGTTCTTGAGGGGCAATCTGTGAGGAAGCGGGGTTAGGCTTTGGCGTTGTCTTTTCGTGCCCGACTTTGCCCCGGGCGATAGCTGTCACCATTCATTTCGAGAATGCTGACGTGGCGGGTCAAGCGGTCGAGCAGTGCGCCGGTCAGCCGTTCAGAACCGCACGTTTCGGTCCACTCATCAAACGGCAGGTTGCTGGTGATCAGCGTGGCCCCGCGCTCGTAGCGTTGTGAGATCAGCTTGAACAGGAGTTCGGCACCGGCTTTGGCTCGAGCGGCACGACCCCCCGCTCATCAATGATGAGCAGCTTATATCCGGTCATTTGTTTCTGGAGCCGCAGCAACCTGCGCTCATCGCGGGTTTCCATTACCTCATGGACGAGGGCGGCGGCTGTAACAAAGCCGACAGACAGGCCTCTCTGGCAAGCGGCCAGCCCAAGACCGAGAGCGACGTGCGTTTTGCCGGAGCCAGACGGGCCGAGTGCAATGACATTCTCACGCCGCTCGACCTGTTAGCCGGCAGGCGATGCTTGCATCGCCGTAAGGCCATTCGCAGCGGGCAAGCTCGAGAACCTGCATCTTGTTCAATGCGGGGATTGCCTTGAAGTCAAAGCGGTCGAGGCTTTTGACGGCCGGGAACTTCGCGGCTTTGATGCGCCGCTCGATCATGCGCCGTTCGCGATCAATCATTTCCAACCCGGCCAGCCGGGCGAGGAATTGAACATGGTCCAGCCCTTCCGCCGCATATAGGCGGCCCAGCGTGCCATATTCACGCAAGACTGTCGGCAGACGCAGCGACTTGAGGTGATGATCCAGAAGGATTTTGGGGGCCTCGGTCATGTCGCATGCCCCGGCATCAAGGACATGTAGCTGGCTGCAGAAGTCGTGTCGACATTGGCCCGC
>JANOMH010000243.1:0-5030 GCA_031420215.1 Rhodobacterales bacterium
TCCCGGCCGAGCACTGGAAGCACATCAGGACCAGCAACCCGATCGAGAGCACATTCGCCACCGTCCGGCATCGAACCACCAAGACCAAAGGCTGCCTGAGCCGCCAAACCGCGCTGGCGATGACCCACCAGCTGATGCTGTCGGCCAAGAAGAAATGGCGCAAACTCGACGGCCAGAACCGGCTGCCCGAAATCATCGAAGGGATTGAGTTCCGCGACGGAATCAAGCACGAAATCAAAGCCGCCTGATCAGGCCGTCACCAACTTTCGGGCATAGCTCCATCAGTGACCAAGGTCAGCTGTGCGGACGAAGCGGTCATTGACCTGTCTCTCCGGACAGAGGGCAGCGCCTGACCGCCGGGTGGGCGCAGCAATGCCAGTTCTGCAGAGCTTTATAGTGCCGCCACTGCCGTAGATGTTCGACGCACCGCTGCTACAGGAGCGCCTGCCCGATGGGGGGTGATGAGCGACCAGAAATCCCCCAGTGGGGGATTTCCGCGAAGAACGCCCGGCCCGTGGCCGGGCCGGGGTGGCAGGCGCTGCCCGGCGGCGCGTGCCGCGCCTTGATTCCGGGCAAAAAGGTAAGGTCTGCTATGGGCTCTAAGCCGCCATCGGGTATCTTCTCTCAGGCAGCGCACGCTAGCAGGATTATGCGGCGATGGGCGATTATTTGCCGGGCCGGATCTGCCCCTGATTATGTCAAGGACCGTCTGGACACGGCAAAGCCGGGCGATTCCGCCATTTCGGCTGGCGCTGGCGCCTGTATCCGGACCGCGCGCAAGCCTGTCATCTGGCCCAGCCGGGCGCGGGCCACCACCCGGCCATCGGTGGTTTCCAGTTTGACCGACCCCACGGTGATTCCGGGCAAAGCAATCAGTTGACCCACCTGAAACCCATCCACCTGACGCAGGGACAAGCGCATCCGGTGCAAAACCGCATGCAGGTCGGCGGGGGCTGTGCCGACGGCATCGGCGATGTCGGCGGCCCAGGTTGCGGCCGTATCAGGGGCGTGCAGCACTTTCATTTCGGGGCTTAGTGGCAGGGCGATCTGGATCATGCCCTGCCGGTCGCCTGCCCCAAGGTCCAGGGTCAGCCGCACCAGCCGATACGTCGTATCAATCATCGTCATTCCGGCGGCGCGGGTATTCGGCACCCGGTCGCCCACCTTGTAATGCGCGGTCCATCCTGCCAGCGGCGTGCCCTCGGTCGAATGCACCGCTTCGGCCAGAAGGCCCGCAATCAGCGGCGCGAGCATGGCTGCATCGGTGGCCGTGACAGGCCGGGGGTCGGCGGGGGTGGCGCGCAGGGTCCCGGTGGTTTGCATTTCGATCACAGCGGCGCGGGTTTGCAGGTCAATCCCGGCCAGCCCGCACAGACCCTGATCCCCGTTCAGTGCCAAGAGCAGATGGCCATCTTCGATCAGGCGCAACAAATCCTCAAGCGGAACAACCTCTTCGGTGATGCCAAGGACCGCGATCATCAGCCCGGCCTGCACATCTGCGGCCCGGATCATCGCCAATCGCAGGGCTTTGGACGGCGAAACGGGTGCAACAAGTGTTGCATCCAAGGGCGCACGCGCCAGCCGTTTCAGCACGGAAACCCCAAGATCGTTGGATTGTGCCACCAAGTTCCCCGCCAATGGCCATATTGCGCCACGGATCAGCTTAGGTGATTTGTCCTTACCAACAGCCTAACGCCGCCCCGGATAGTTTGGCCAAGTTCAAGATAAATCGTGACTATTGCGCAGCCAAAACCTCAGGTTGCGGCAGAAACACCCGAAACGCTGCCCCGTTCTGGCCGGGCAGATAGGTCACCGAACCACCCAACCGGCCCATGATCTCGCGGCAAATGGCAAGGCCAAGCCCGGCCCCACCCGCTTTGCCATCATCCCCAAGGCGGGAAAACTTTTCGAATATGACCGATTGCTGCCGGGCCGGAATCCCGCGGCCATTGTCGATAAAATCAACCACCTGCGCCGAGCCGAGCCGTTTGACCTCGATTCGCAACTCTGGGTTTGCCGCAGCGCAGTATTTTTGTGCGTTGGCGATCAGATTGATGAACACCTGACTAAGCCGGTCCAGATCGGTGGTCAGGACCAAACCCTCGTCACTGCGCAGGCGCACAATCCGCAAGGCCCCGACGCGCAACCCTGCCGCCGCCACAGATCGGTCCAGCAGGTCGCGCAAACTGCCGGTCTGGCGGTTCAACACCACTTGGCCGTTTTCGAGCACGCTCAAGTCAAGCAGATCATCAAGAAGCCGGGTCAGGCGCAGCGCTTCGTCCTGAATGATGCCTGCATATTTCTGTTGCTCGGCGCCGGTGGTGCCCCCATCACGCAAAATCTCGGAAAATGCGCGGATCGAGGTCATCGGCGTGCGCAGTTCATGGCTGATCTGGCTGAGGAACGCATCCTTTTGCACCGACAAATGGGTCAATTTCTCGTTTGCTTCGCGCAATTGGCGGGCGGTACGGTCCTGCTCGGCCGATTTCGCTTGCAGCTGATGGGAATACTCCAGGATTTGTGCGGCCTCATCAGCCACCGCAATCAGATCTTCGACCGACACACTGGCCCCAGCTGTAATCTGGCTGACCATCGCATGGGCCGTCGCAGCCCCCACCGAACCCGACAGTTCGCGTTCCAGCAGATCAATGAAACCGGGCGTCACGTCGGGCAGATAGCCCGCTTTGCCCTGCCCGCCCGCTTGGGCCCGAAACAGCCCCTGCGCTTCGGCGGGGCCAATGATGCGTTGCGCCATGATCAGCAAATCCTCGGCTGTTGCGCTGGATTGTTGCCAGCGCCCGGCCCCGACCGAATGGTCAAACACATTGACAAATTGCGCGCCTTGCAACCGTTCCAATGGGGATGGAAAAGTCACCAACGAGGCCAGAATGAAGCTGCCTGTGTTCAGCAGCATTGACCACAGCACCGTATGCAACACCGGATCAATCCCCTCGATCCCGAACAAGGCGCGGGGGCGCAGCCAGTCAATGCCGAACGGACCATCGGCCATGACCGCCCCGGACAAGGCCTCGCCGACGCCAAAGCTGGGCAGAAACAGCGTCCAGAGCCAGACGGTGAACCCAATGATCAGCCCAACCGCCGCGCCGACGCTGGTCGACCCACGCCAAAAAAGTCCACCAAGCATCGCAGGCAGTATCTGCGCCAACCCCGCAAAGGCGATCAGCCCGATGGCCGATAACGCGGCGCTGCCGCCTGACAGCCGGAAATAGATATAGCCCAGCGCCAGGACCCCGCCAATCGACAGGCGGCGAGCCAGCAGGATCATCTGCCGCACATCGCCGGACAAGGCCGCCCCCTGGGTCCGGGACCGCAGCCACAGCGGCACGACGATATGGTTCGATACCATCGTGGCCAGCGCAATCGTGGCCACAATCACCATTGACGTGGCCGACGAAAACCCGCCCAGAAATGACAAAGTGGCCAGCCCGTTTTGCCCTTGGGACAGGGGCAGGGTCAGCACGAACAGATCGGGGTTCGACCCCACTGGCAGCAGGTCCAGCCCAACCACGGCGATGGGCACGACAAACAGGCTCATTACCATCAGATATAGTGGAAAGGCCCAACTGGCGGTGGCCAGATGCGCCTCGTTGGCATTTTCGACGACCAGCACCTGAAACATCCGGGGCAGGCACAAAAATGCCGCTGCCGACAGGAAAGTCAGGCCCACCCAACGGTTGGGCGACTGATCCCAATGCGCAATGGGCGATGCATCGATCCGCGCCAACGTATCAGCCACGCCATTCCCGATGCCCCAGACGACAAAGGCCCCCACCGCGACCAGCGCACATAACTTGACCACCGCCTCGACCGCGATGGCCATGACAATCCCATGGTGCCGCTCGTTCGCATCCAGATTGCGGGTGCCGAACAGAATGGTGAACAGCGCCAGCCCGGCGGCAGACCACAAAGCCACTGCATGCAACTGGCCCTGCCTCCATGGGGTGCCGCTTTGGTTTGCAAACACCTCAAAGCTAAGCGTAATAGATTGTAATTGCAGGGCAATATAGGGCGTGATCCCAACTACCGCGATAACCGTCACAATCACCCCCAGCAGGGTCGATTTGCCGAACCGGGACGATATCAGGTCGGCGATGGACGTGATCCGCTGCGCCCGACCGATCCGCACCAGCTTGCGGACTACCCACAGCCAGCCGATCATCACCAGTGACGGGCCAAGGTATATGGTCAGATATTCCAACCCGGACCGGGCGGCATAGCCGACTGCCCCATAGAACGTCCAGGCGGTGCAGTAGATCGACAGCGACAGAGTATAGATCAGCGGCGAGCGCAGCCAAGCATCCCGCCCCTTTGTCGCCCGCCGTTCCGCCCAGAACGCCACAGCAAACAAGGCCGCCACATAGCTAAGGGCCACAAAGATTAACAGATTCAGGCTTAGCATCAGCTGTCCCCAACCTGCTGACTGACAGCCTGCTGATCCTCATCCGCGCGCAGAAGCCGGGACAAGACAAAGGCCAACCCGATCAGCCCGGCCCAGATGCCAAAGATATAAAGCAGGGCCACCGATACCAACTGGCCATCCGGCCCGCGCGGCCACAACAGCGGGATCATCCACAGCAACCCGCCCACAACCGGCAGCAGTTTTGCCGCATCGCGCAACCGGCGTTGGCGATAGGTGCCACGCGCCAGAAACAGGGGACTGGGGCGCTGCGTTAACGGGGGTGCCATCAGGGCGTCACCAGCCGACGGACCGAGGCCAGCATTTCAGCGTTGGAAAACGGTTTGGTCATGAAGTAGGTCACCCCCAGCCGCTCGGCCAGTTCCCGATCCCTGGCCTGCCCGCGGGCGGTCAGCATCATCACCGGCACATGGGCAGTCGCCGGATCGGCCCGGACTTCGCGCAATATGTCAAAGCCGCTGCGGCCGGGCAACATCACATCCAGAATGATCAGATCCGGCCGCCCGGTCCGCACCCGGTCCATCGCCGTTTCCCCATCGGCATGGGTATGCACGGTCCAGCCATCGCGGCTCAGGATGAAACTGATCGCCTC
>JANOMH010000244.1:0-3964 GCA_031420215.1 Rhodobacterales bacterium
GTCAGCGCCACTGCTGCGCAAGTCTTCGGGGGCTGACCGTGTCGTCATGTATTGCCGGACAAAGCCCATGGCCAGCGCGTTCACGTCAAAGGCGCCCAACAGCTTGGCCACCAGATCGGCCTCGTTTTCCGCAGGCACGCCAGTAAACATCGGATCGGCCAGCAGGCGTTCGGCATCCCGCCTGTTCACTTCATCCGCACCGGGGGCAGACCCCCATTCGGCGGTGATCCCGGCCCAGCCGAGCAGGCGGTCGGCCTTTTTGCGGTCCTTATGTGGCACGATCAGCGCAGACACGCCCTTGCGCCCTGCCCGGCCAGTGCGGCCAGAGCGATGCAGCAACGTCTCTTTGTTCTGCGGCAGATCGGCATGCACGACCAGTTCCAGATTGGGCAAGTCGATGCCCCTAGCGGCCACATCGGTCGCCACACAGACCCGCGCCCGGCCGTCGCGCATGGCTTGCAAGCTATGGGTCCGCTCGGCTTGGCTCAGTTCCCCAGACAGCGCCACTACCGAAAATCCCCGGTTGGCCAGACGAGCAGTCAAATGATTAACCGTGGCCCGCAACCCACAGAACACAAGCGCATTCTTGGCCTCATAAAACCGCAGCACGTTGACGATGGCATTCTCTTTGTCGGCCTGATCCACGGCCAAGGCGCGATATTCGATGTCGACATGCTGCTCGCGCTCGGCCCCGGCGGAAATCCGAACCGCATCACGCTGATAGGTTTTGGCCAACGCCGCGATTTCGCGCGGGACGGTGGCGGAAAACATCATCGTGCGGCGGTCGGCGGGGGCTTTGCCCAGAATGAACTCCAGATCCTCGCGGAACCCCAGATCGAGCATCTCATCAGCTTCATCCAGCACAGCGACCCGTAAGCTGCTCAAATCCAAAGAGTTTCGTTCGATATGATCCTTAAGCCGCCCCGGCGTGCCGACGACTATATGCGCGCCCCGGTCCAGATTGCGCCGCTCGGTCCGCATGTCCATGCCGCCGACACAACTGGCAAACGACGCCCCGGTGGGTCCGTAAAGCCATTGCAATTCGCGGTGCACCTGCAGCGCCAGTTCGCGTGTCGGGGCAATGATCAGCGCCAAAGGGGCCGCCGCCGGGCCGAATCTATCGGCCCCGTCCAGCAGCCCTTGTGCCATGGCCAGCCCAAAAGCCACCGTCTTGCCCGACCCGGTCTGCGCAGAAACCAGCACATCCGCCCCGTTCAACGCGGGGTCCAGAACCGCCTCTTGCACCGGGGTCAGGGCTGTATAGCCCTTGTCGGCAAGAGCCTGCGCAAAGGCGGCGGGGACGTGTTGAAGAGTGCTCATGACTGGTGTTCCCTGGTGCGCGGGTGTGGCGCATGGCAGGCCAAGCGCCCGCGTTCAAGGCCCCTAACCACGGATCGACAGATTTATCAACCTCTGCCGGTATGGCAGGGTCTATATCCACAAAGGTGGGTTAAAACCCACCTTACCTGAGCCGGCCCAAAGTAAGGTGGGTTTTAACCCACCTTGCCCCTACCGCCCCACCCCCGCATAGTCCGCAAACCCTGCCGCCTGCGCGTCGGTCGGGTCATAAACGTTGCGCAGATCGGCCATCCGCGCATGGGCCATCGACCGGGCCAGCCGGCCCAGATCCAGCGCCCGGAATTCGTTCCATTCGGTGAGGATGACCAACGCATCGGCCCCCGCCACCGCCGCATAAGGGTCAGTAGCCCAAATGACGCCGGGCAGCAGCGCCTCGCCTTCCTTGCGCCCTTGCGGATCGACCACCCGGACCTGTGCGCCTGCGCCGATCAGGGAGGGGATAATGGTCAGGCTGGGGGCGTCGCGCATGTCATCGGTGTTGGGTTTGAAGGTGACGCCCAGCACGGCAATAACCTTGCCATTGACCGACCCGCCGCACAGATCGGTGATCTTGTCGATCATCCGCAGTTTCACCCCGTCATTGACCCGGATCACGGTTTCGGTGATCTGCATCGGCAGGCCATGGTCCTGGCCGATCCGGGCCAAAGCCTTGGTATCTTTGGGAAAACACGAACCGCCATAGCCCGGACCAGCATGCAGGAACTTGTTGCCGATCCGCCCGTCAAGCCCCATGCCACGGGCCACCGATTTCACATCCGCCCCGACCCTTTCGCACAGGGCCGCGATTTCATTGATGAAGCTGATCTTGGTGGCCAGAAACGCATTGGCGGCGTATTTGATCATCTCGGCACTTTCCAGCCCGGTGTAAACCACGGGAAAATCGCGCAAAAACAACGGGCGGTAAACATCGGCCATGACCGCACGGGCACGCTGGCTTTCAACGCCCACCACCACCCGGTCGGGGCGCATGAAATCATCGACCGCGGCCCCTTCGCGCAGAAATTCTGGGTTCGACGCCACGTCGAATTCCAGATCAGGCCGGGCGGCACGGATCACACCAGCCATAGCCCGGTTGGTGCCAACGGGGACAGTGGATTTGGTGACGACCACCGCATAACCGGTCAGCGCATGGGCAATCTCGGTCGCGGCAGCCATGACATAGCTCAGGTCCGCATGCCCGTCGCCCCGGCGGGACGGCGTGCCGACAGCGATGAAAACCGCGTCCGCCCCGGCGACGGCGAGCGCCAGTTCGGTGCTGAACTGCAACCGCCCGGCGGCCATATTGCGCTGCAGCACCACTTGCAGGCCGGGTTCATAGATCGGCACCTCGCCGCCGCGCAGCAGGTCGATCTTGGCCACATCTGTGTCGACACAAATCACATCATGCCCGAAATCCGACAGACACACGCCCGAGACGAGGCCAACATAGCCAGTGCCGATCACTGCGATTTTCATCCGGTTTCCTTTGGCCCAGTCCGTTGCCCCCGGTATTTAGACGGCTTGGTCGGAAATTGCCATGATCCCTTCCAAATCCGGCAAAACCGGGTAAGCCTTTGGCAACATATCGGACAAAGGACACAACATGACCCCGGTGCTTGCCCCTGACGATCATGCCGGCCTGTTTCTGGGTCGCATCCTCTGCCCGCAGGGGCCGATGGTGGTGACCCTGCGCGATGGGCATCTGATCGACATTACTGCCAAAGCGGCCCCCACAGTGCGCGATATCTGCGAATTGCCCGATCCGGCGGGTTATGTCCGGGCGGCGACGGGGGTTGATCTGGGGCGACTGGAGGCGCTGGACCCGGCCCTATGGCTTGCCCCCTGTGACCTGCAGCCGGTCAAGGCCTGCGGCGTGACTTTCGCCCGGTCGATGGTCGAGCGGGTGATCGAGGAAAAGGCCGCTGGCGATGCAGGCAAAGCTGCACAGGTCCGCGCCCGCGTGGCCGATCTGATCGGCGGCAGTTTGCGCAATCTCAAAGCCGGGTCCGAGGCTGCAGCGGCGGTCAAAGTGGCGTTGATCGCCGAAGGGCTTTGGTCGCAATACCTGGAGGTCGGGATTGGGCCGGATGCAGAGGTGTTTTCCAAGGCGCAGGTGCTGTCATCGGTCGGTACATTCGCCGATGTGGGGCTGCATCCGATTTCGACCTGGAACAATCCTGAACCCGAGGTGGTGCTGTGCGTTAACGCGGCGGGCCGAATCGTCGGGGCCAGTTTGGGCAATGACGTGAACCTGCGCGATGTCGAAGGACGCTCAGCGTTGCTGTTGTCCAAAGCCAAGGACAACAACGCCTCTTGCGCCATCGGCCCGCTGATCCGGCTGTTTGACGCCGGGTTCGGGCTGGAGGATGTGCGTCGGGCCGAACTGACCCTGACGGTGCAGGGGCTGGATGGGTTCGAACTGACCGGCCATTCCAGCATGACCGAGATTAGCCGCGATCCGTCCGATCTGGTGGCGCAAACCATTGGCAGGCATCACCAATATCCCGATGGGCTGATGCTGTTTTTGGGCACGATGTTTGCACCGACCCAGGACCGCGATGCGCCGGGACAAGGGTTCAGTCACAAGCTTGGCGATGTGGTAACGATTTCCGCGCCGGGGCTGGGG
>JANOMH010000245.1:0-1576 GCA_031420215.1 Rhodobacterales bacterium
AGGCACGCTGTATCCTGATGTGATCGAAAGCGTGTCGTTCAGCGGCGGCCCCTCGGTGACGATCAAGAGCCACCACAACGTTGGTGGCCTGCCCGAGAAAATGGGCCTGAAACTGGTCGAACCGCTGCGCGAATTGTTCAAAGACGAAGTGCGCGCACTTGGCCGCCAACTTGGCCTGCCCGCATCATTCATCGGCCGCCATCCGTTCCCCGGCCCCGGTCTGGCGATCCGCTGCCCGGGAGAGATCACGCCCGAAAAGCTGGACCTGCTGCGCAAGGCAGATGCGGTCTATATCGACCAGATCCGCAGACACGGGTTGTATGACGAGATCTGGCAAGCTTTTGCCGCCATCCTGCCGATGAAAACCGTGGGCGTGATGGGCGACGGGCGGACCTATGATTATGCGCTGGCGCTGCGGGCGGTCACATCTGTTGATGGGATGACCGCCGATTACTACCCGTTCACTCATGAGTTCCTGGGCGAAACCAGCACCCGGATCATCAATGAAGTGCCGGGGATCAACCGGGTGTTTTACGATTGCACAAGTAAGCCGCCGGGGACGATTGAACTGGAATAGTCAGCCGCGCACCGCCGCCTCGATTGCGGCCACGTCGATCTTCTGCATCTCCATCATCGCTGCAAAGGCGCGCTGGGCCACCTCGCCACCTGTGGCCAGCGCTTCGATCAGGACGATGGGGGTGATTTGCCAGTTCAGGCCCCATTTATCCTTGCACCAGCCGCATTCGCTTGTCCGGCCATCATTGCCCACAATCGCATCCCAATAGCGGTCAGTTTCAGCCTGATCGACCGTTGCAATCTGAAACGAAAACGCCTCGGTCTGCGGAAACATCGGGCCACCGTTCAGACCCATGCAAGGGATGCCGATCACGGTGAAATCCACGGTCAGCACATCGCCCGCCCTGCCACCCGGAAAATTGCCGGGGGCGCGCAGGACCGCACCGACATGGCTGTCGGGGAATGTGTCTGCATAAAACTGCGCGGCCTGTTCCGCGCCCGAGTCGAACCACAGACATATGGTGTTCTTGTTCATCGCATCCTCCCTGCGTTGGACACGGGCGGCGCAAAGACCTTGCCCACATGAAATTCGCTATGAACCAAACATGCCGTGAAACGCAGTTTCCGTCAACGCCAGCCGGTCGATGGGATGTTCGCGCGCCCGCAGCATTTCGGGCAATCCGGCGGGATCGCCCTGCCGCCCCACGGCCACGACCGCATGCAAGACATGGTCCGCAGGCAGTGCCACATTCCGGGCCAACACTGCAGGGTCAAAGCCGGCCATCCCATGCGCAGCCCAGCCGTTCAGATGGGCTTGCAACGCCAGTTGCGCCCAGGCCGCCCCGGTATCAAAGGCATGGTAGGCATTTGGCACCTCGGTATCATCCTTGGGCGTTGTGGTTTTTGACGCAAACACCACCAGTGCCGCTGCCTTGTCAGCCCAAGCCTGATTGAACGGCACCAGTGCCGCGGCTATCGCCGAAAACCCTGCATCCCCACGCAACCCGTAGACAAACCGCCAGGGCTGCAGATTGCTGGCCGAGGGGGCCCAACGGGCGGC
>JANOMH010000246.1:0-12674 GCA_031420215.1 Rhodobacterales bacterium
ATGATCCTGTCCTGTGGCGAAGCCCTGATCGATATGCTGCCCCGGACCAGCACCAGCGGAGAAAACGCCTTTGCCCCCTATGCGGGCGGGGCCGTGTTCAATACGGCGATTGCCCTTGGGCGACTAGGGGTGCCTTCGGGGTTTTATTCGGGCGTTTCGACCGACCTTTTGGGCCAGCTTCTGGCCGACACGCTGATTGCATCGCATGTGGACCTGTCCCTGACTGTGCGCAATGGGCGGCCCACCACGGTGGCCTTTGTGAAACTTACCAACGGCAATGCCACTTATGCGTTTTATGATGAAAATACCGCCGGGCGGATGCTGACCCTTGCCGACCTGCCGACCCTGCCCGTATCGGTCAACGCCCTGTTTTTCGGCGGCATATCCCTTGTCAACGACCCCGCCGCCAGCACCTATGAGGCACTGCAGGCGCGCGAGGCTCCGGCCCGCGTCACCATGATCGACCCCAATTTCCGCGCCGCCTTTGTCGATGCCCAGGACAGCCAACAGCCGGGCACCAAAGCCGCCTATATGGCGCGGGTGGGCCGGATGATGGCCAAGGCGGATATCGTCAAACTGGCCGATGAAGAGATCGAGACCATCTATGGTCAGCCCGATCTGGCCGTCTTTGCCCGCGACCTGCTGGCCCAAGGGCCGAAACTGGTGTTCATCACCGAAGGGTCCAAAGGCGCGCGGGCGATCACTGCCACGCAAGACCGGTTCGTCCCGGCCACCAAAGTGACCGTCGCTGATACGGTGGGGGCGGGTGACACGTTCAATGCGGGTGTGCTGACGGCGCTGCATCAGGCGGGCCTGTTGACCAAAACCGGCCTAAGCAACCTTACTGCCGAAGCACTGGATGCTGCCCTGACATTGGGCACCAAAGCCGCCGCCATCACCGTCAGCCGGCCCGGTGCCAATCCACCATGGGCACATGAATTGTGAAAGCCATCCTGCAGCGGGTGTCCGAGGCTTCAGTTACCGTCGATAGCGTCACTTTGGGGCAGATCGGCCCCGGCCTGATGATCCTGGTCTGTGCGATGCAGGGGGATGATGACACCAAGCCCGCACAGCTTGCCGCCAAGATCGCCAAACTGCGGATCTTCCGCGATGATCAGGACAAGATGAACCGCTCGCTGCTGGATACCGGCGGGGCGGCGCTGGTGATCAGTCAGTTTACCTTGGCCGCCGATACCTCACGCGGGAACCGGCCCGGTTTTTCCACGGCGGCGCATCCGGATATTGGCGAGCCGCTCTACCAGGCCTTTGCGGCAGAGCTGGCCAAGCTCGGTATCCCGACTGCCACCGGGCGGTTTGGGGCCGACATGAAAGTTCAGTTGATCAACGACGGCCCGGTGACCATTTCCCTTGAGGTCTGAGTTTCACAGTTACAGCGTAGGGTGTGTGAAACCCACGCGCCCCTAACAGGACCGGGCCAACACCAGCACCCAGATCGGTCCCCGCGCGGAATCCACAACCCCAACCCCAAAATCATGCACATTGGCCAGCAGCATATTGCTGCGGTGATGCGGCGAGGTCATCCAGCCCGACACGATCTGCGCCGGGTCCGGGTAGCCCCAAGCCAGATTTTCGGCGATCAGGCAGTCGTGATAGCCCATCTGCCGGGCGCGGTCTTGCGAATTTGACCCATCGGTGCCGCGATGGTCGACGTAGTTGTTAGCGCTCATGTCGCAGGCATGGCTCATCGCGGCCTGCGACAGTTCAGAGTTGAAAGTCAGCCGCGCCAATGCGTTGCTTTCCCGGTTTGCATTCAGCCCGGCAGCAATCTGGGTGGCCAGATCGTTGATGTTGGCCGGGGCCAGACAGGCAGCCTGGGCTTGGGCTGCAAATCCCGACAGTCCACAGAACACCGTGGCCAAGACAATGAATAGTCGCCGCATCAGACAGTCCCCAGTTTTTTCAACTCTAGGATGATCAGATGAATCCGGCAAGATCAGGGCGCTGGCGCGGTGAAGCAGTGGAATTTATCCGCCACTTGATCGGAACTTTTCCGCCGCCAGCCTGCCGATCGTTGCCACCGCGAATATGCCCGCAGCGATACACACAATCGACGGCCCTACCGGGGTGTCCAGAGCCATGGCCATGAACAGCCCACCCAACGCCGATACCGCCCCGATCAGGGTGGCCAGCAGCGCCATCGCCTCGGGCGTGCGGGCAAAGGTCCGGGCGGCAGCGGCGGGGATGATCAGCAGGGCGGTGATCAGCAATGCGCCAACGACCTTGATCGACACCGCCACCACGGCGGCCAAGAGCAGGGTCAACACCAATTGCTCCCGGCGCGGATCGATCCCGGCCGCATAGGCCAGATCGGGGTTCAGCGTTGATGTTAGAAGTGCGGACCAATGCGCCCACAAAACCCCCGCCACCAGCACCGCACCGCCCCAGATCACGCCCAGATCGAACCGGCTGACTGTCAGCACATCGCCAAACAGATAGCTGTCCAGATTGATCCGCACCCCCGGCAGCAACGCCACCGCAACCAGCCCCAGCGCCAGCGCCCCATGCGCCAGCACGCCCAATATTGTATCAGCCCCAAAGGTCCGGCCCGACAGCGCAAAGATCAGCAGGGCCATGACCAATGCGACGCCCAGCACCCCCGCAAAGACAGATACTGAAAAGCCCAGCGCTATCGCCACCCCGAGGATTGATGCATGCGCCGTCGCATCGCCGAAATAGGCCATCCGCCGCCAGACCACGAAACAACCGAGCAATCCGGCGGCCAGTGCGGTGCCGACAGCGGCCAGTGCGGCGCGAACCAGAAAATCATCCAGCATTAATCTGCCGCCTCGTGATGCGGGTGGTCGTGGTCGTGGTGGTGCCCATGGTCGTGATTGTGATCATGGTCATGCCGGTAGAGCGCCAGCGCGCCGCCGGTCCCGGTGCCAAAGAGTTCGCGATAGGCCGGGGCGGCGCTGACCACTTCGGGGGTGCCCTCGCAACAGACATGGCCATTCAGGCAGATGACCCGGTCCGACGCGCTCATCACCACATGCAATTCATGGCTGACCATCAGCACCGCACAGCCCAACCGGTTGCGGACCTCTTCGATCTGCCGGTAAAAACTGGCCGATCCGGGTTGATCGAGGCCCTGGGTCGGCTCGTCCAGCATCAGCAGGTCGGGACTGGCCAGGATCGCACGGGCCAGCAGCACCCGCTGGAACTGTCCGCCCGACAGGCTGGCCATCTGCTGGCCCGAGACCCCCGGCACCCCGGCGCGGTCCAGTGCGGCAACAGACCTTACCTCTGGCACCCGTTTGGGCAGGTCCAGAAACCGGCGCACCGTCATTGGCAGGGTCGGGTCGATATGCAAGCGCTGCGGCACATAGCCGACCCTCAGGCCCGCCGCCCGGACCACCGCCCCGTTGTTCGGCTTGATCGCCCCGATCAGCACCCGCAGCAGGGTGGATTTGCCTGATCCATTCGGGCCGACAATGGTAACGATCTCGCCCTTGTTCAGCGACAGGCTGACTCCGTGCAAAACCCGCTGCGCCCCATAACTGACATCAATGCCTTTGGCGGTCAGCAAACTCATGCCACATCTTCCAGACCGGGCTGACAATCCGGGCACAGGCCTTGCGCCTCGACCACGGTCTGTTCAATCTTGAACCCGGTCTGCGCGGCTTCTGCGTGTAACGTCCCGCCCAGTGCCGCCTCGGCCTCGGCCACGGTGCCACAGGCGCGGCAGATCAGGAACACCGGGCTATGGTCAGACCCAGGATGGGCGCAGGCAACAAAGGCATTCAATCGCTCGATCCGGTGCGCAAAGCCTTGTTCGACCAGAAACGACAGCGCCCGATAGGCGACCGGGGGTTGCGACCCCAGCCCCTCGGCATTCAGCCGGGCCAGCACGTCATAAGCCCCCATGGCGGCATGAGCCTCGGCCAGGATTTCTAACACTCGCCGACGGACGGGGGTGAACTGCACGCCACGCGCCTTGCAGGCCGTTTCGGCCGCCTGAATGGAGCTGGAAACGCATTGCCCATGGTCATGCCGGGCAAAGCCTGCGGGGTGCAATTCGGGATGCAGATCGGGCACGGTGGATTTCTCGCTTGTTATGTTATAACATACACAGTATAGACCGCTTGTTACTATATCACAAGAGGCCCGCCATGCTGCGCACTACCGCCCTGATCCTGATCCTGTCCACAGCCGCTGTGGCCGAAGTGCCCGAGGTCATGACCGATATCGCCCCGGTCCAAAGCCTTGTGGCGCGCGTGATGCAGGGTGTCGGCACCCCCGGTGTGCTGCTGCCGCCCGGTGCCAGCCCACATGATTTCGCGATGCGCCCGTCCGATGCGGAGCGACTGGCCAATGCCGATCTGATCATCTGGATCGGGCACAGCCTGACCCCGTGGCTGCAAGAGCCGCTAGACACGCTGGCCCCCGCAGTGGCCAAGCTGGAGTTATTGGACACAACGGGTTGGACCGCGTTGCAAGTGCGGCTCGATCCCGCATTTGCCGAAACAGAACATGAAGTGGATACAGGCGACCGCGAACACTCTGGCACCGACCCGCATGCCTGGCTGGACCCCTCCAATGCGGCGGTTTTCATGACCCTGATCGCACAGGCCCTGGCCACGGCTGATCCCGACAATGCCGCCACCTATGTCGCCAATGCCGACGCAGCCGCCAGCGAAATGGCCAGCCTCAAAGCTGAAACGCTGGCCAGCCTCTCCCTCTCTGCAGGCGGCACCTACATCGTGCCGCATGACGCCTATCAGTATTTTGAAACCGCTTTCGGAATGCCCGCCGCCGGTGCGATCAGCCTGACCGATGCCAGCACCCCCGGCCCGGCCCGGGTCGCTGCATTGCGAGACAAGGTTGCCAGCGGGGCGATCACCTGTGTGCTGACCGACCCGCAGACCAGCCCGGAATGGACCGCGGTTTTGCGCGACGGCAGTATCGCCGCGACCGCCTTTGTCGATCCGGATGGGGGGAGCCAGTCGGGCAGGGTCAGCTCTCTGTCTGCCCTGTATCCTGCAATCATCACTTCGATTGCCGATGGGCTGACCGCCTGTTTGCAGTGACCGCCTGCCGGTCCGGGTCGCGCAATCCTGACTTGCCAATCCGGCCTGAACCGGGCCTGATGGGCAAAACAGGAGGGCAAGCCATGCGGCGCATCTGGATTGCACTCGGGATCATCCTGACCCTCGGCCTTGCCGGGGCCATCGGCAGCGCTCTGCGCCCCGGTGGCACTAGTTTTGCAGCTGAGTCGGATGCCTACCTGCGCGCGGCGCCCACAGCCCGCAATGACAGCGATCTGGGGATCATCACCTTTGCCTACGGGTCATGGGATGCACTGTCCACGGACACGTTGCGCACGTCGGCCAGCCCGTGGAAACTGGCCAATGCGGCGCTGGCACTGCAAGCCGCTGGCGGAGATGTCGCACAGGCTGGCCAAACCGATATTGCCGCCCTGTATCGCAGTTTCGGGTTCCATTCGCCGACCAGCTTTGGCAACTGGCCCGCAGGGCTGGCGCAACCCGAGATTCTGACCCCGGTCGGCCAGAACGTCGGCTATGGTGGCCGGACATGGCCGCCCATCGGGGCCACCATCGGCAATATCGGCTGTGCCGCCTGTCATTCCTCGGTGATGTACTTGGCTGACGGCTCGCCCGACACCACCCGCGTCTGGCTTGGCGCGCCCAATGGCTCGATCAACCTTGAGGCCTATACCCAGACCCTGTTCACCGCCGTGCGGGATTTCGGGCAGGATAGAGGGCGGCTGATGCAGGTTGTGACCCTGCTCTACCCCGATACCGGCTGGCGCGAAAAACTGACGCTGCGCTATGCGATTCTGCCCGCTTTTCTGAACAGCGTGGCTGAGCGCGACGCCAGCATCGGGCGGCTGCTGCCGTTCCGGGCGTCACTGGCCGGGGCGACCAACGGGCTCGACAGCCTGAAAAACCGGCTGGGGATGATCCCGCCCGGGACTGTGCTGACCGAGAGCATTTTCAACTCTGTCCCCGACCTTGGCAGTCGTCTGTGGCGGTCCAAGCTGCTCAATTCCGGCAGCTATGCGATCCCCGGCCTGGACCATACCGCCCCGATCACCGCCGCCGACATCACACCTGAACACCGGCGCGGGCTGGCCGGGATCATCGCTTATTTCACCGTGCCCAGCATGGGGGTCACCCCCGCCGTAGCGGCCAGCAATATCGACGACGCGCTGGCAATCACGGCATGGCTGCAGGACTATGCGCCACAACCCTTTCCCGGCCCCATCGACCGGACCCTGATCCCGCTCGGGCGCGCGCTTTATGCCGCCAATTGCGCCGCCTGCCACGGCACATATGACGCCAGCCTGACCACCCCGCGCCTGACCAGCTTTCCCAATTGGGAGGGCGAGATCGGGACCGACCCACAGCGGGCGCGGCTGTTGACCCAAGACATCGCCGATGCAGTCAACGCCAGCTTTGGCGATTACGTCAGCGCCCGCACCGTCACCGGCTATACTGCCCCGCCGCTGACCGGGCTATGGGCCAGTGCGCCCTATCTGCATAATGGATCAGTGCCGACCCTGTGGCACATGATGCGCCCCGAAAGCCGGCCCGCATGGTTCGAGGTGGGGGGCCACAGGCTTGACATGATGCGCATCGGCATCGACCTTGCGCCGCCGCTGGACTACGGGCCCTGGTCGATCCCGGCCGAGGTCGACACCACCGCCTTTGGGCTGTCCAATGGCGGGCACGGGGTTGGTTTCGAAGGGCTGACCGAGGCCGAAAAAGACGCGCTGCTGGAATACCTCAAACTGCTATAGGCCGGTTTTCCATTTGCACTGCGCCCCTGATCGGCGCAGGCTTGGCCCAATCAGGTGGAGCAGACAGATGGCGGTCACAGTTCAACAGCATTACGGCAGCGCAGACATCGTGGCGCGGATACTGGCGGCTGTGCCATGGGTGCCGGGCGATGCGGCCCTGACTGCCACCCAACTTTTCCCCTTTGACCAGTTCCACGGCCGCGAACTGGCCGCCACCCGCGACCATGCGGCGCTGTTATCGCCCGACCCCAGTGCCCATCTGCTCGACATTGGGGCCGGGATCGGCGGCCCGGCCCGGTATATCGCAGCGACTTTTGGCTGCAGGGTCAGCGGTGTTGATCTGACCCCGGAATTCGTAACTGCCGCCAATGCCTTGACCGCCCTCTGCGGCCTGTCCGAACGGGTGGATTTGCTGCAGGCCGATGCGGCAACTTTGCCCTTTGCCGACGCGACATTTGATCATGCCTATTGCTTTTATGTCGGCATGAACCTGCCCGACAAGCCCGCCGTTCTGGCGCAGGCGCTGCGGGTCCTGAAACCCGGCGGCAGACTGATCTGGACCGAGGTCGGTTCCGGCAAAGATGCGCCACATTACCCGCTGCCATGGGCGCGGCAGCCCGCGGACAGCCGGGTCGAGCCGCAAAGCAGCCTGATCGCCAAAGTCACCGCCGCAGGTTTTGTCATTGATGACCTGCGCGACGAAACCGGGTTGCAACTGGAACTGGCACAGAAAATCCGCGAGTCCGGCAAACAGCCAAGTGCGGGCCAAAATCAGGCCAATGAAGTGGTGCTGGGCGCGGATTTCGGCGAAAGGCGGCGGAATTTCATCCAAAGCATGGGTCAGGGGCTGATCAACAGCACGCTGATCCTCGCGCACAAACCGACGCGCGACTGACAGGCCTCAGGCCAGCAGCACCAGCAACAGAATCGAGCCCGCCAACAGGATCAGCCCCTGCCATTCCCGGCGGCTGACCGTTTCCGAAAACACAAAGACCGATACCAGCAAGCTAAAGATCAGCTCGACCTGCCCCAAGGCATTGACATAGGCCACGGTCTGCAAGGTAAAGGCCACAAACCAGCAGATCGACCCGGCCATGCTGGCCAGCCCGACCAGCGATGCGACGCGCCATGCGGTCAGGACCCTGCTCATTTCCCCGGTTTCGCGCCACAGCAACCACCCGACCAAAGCCGCCGTCTGCATCAATGTGACCAGCGCCAGCGTGACCATCGCGCGCTGAAACGTATCGCCGCTGCCCAAAGCCAGCGATGCGCCGCGATAAGTCACCCCGGATATGGCAAACAACCCGCCCGCGACCAACCCCAGCAGCATGGCGCGGTTCATGATCCGGCGATGCCACAAGCCGCTGCCGCCCGGCGGGTCTGACAACAGCAGCACCCCGACAAGGCCCAGCAAGATGGCAATAAACCCCCAGCCCGAGACGCCCTCGCCGAGCAGCACAAGTCCCACCAGCACGCTCAGCAGCACTTCGGTCTTTTTGAACGCCATGCCGACGGCAAATGTCCGGTGGCTGAACAGCGCCACCATGCACATCGTCGCCAGCAATTGCGCCGCCCCGCCGCTGACCGCATAGGCCCAGAACCGGGGTGGGATCGGCGGCAAAGGCTGGGTCGAGAGGCGCGAATAACCCAGCGCAATCGCCCCGATCAACGGCGTGGAATAGATGAACCTGGCCAGGGTCGCGCCGCCCGTGCTCAGCCCGGTGGTTTTCAGCTGTTTTTGTAGCATGAAGCGCAGAGTCTGCGCGGCGGCTGCGGCCAAAGTGACGGGAATCCAGATATCCATGGCCACGGGCTATGCCGTAGTTCAGCAAAAGACTCTAGTCCTTGGGCGGCCACAATGGGTGCGGCACCGGGTCTTTGGGGCGCAGGAAGTAGCGGGCAAACACTTCGGCATAGTTGCGATAGCGATAGCCGTCATTACGGGCCAGATAATGGGCGCGCCTAGCTGCATAAATGCCGGGCAGGCGATACCAGGCGGTGCGGGGATGCATATGGTGGACCACATGGAAATTATTGTTCAGAAACAACAAGGAAAGCAGGCCCCGATCCTCGATCACGACGGTGCGGCCACGAGCATTTTCATGGGCCCGATGCTCCAGAAAAGTGCGGATTTTCAAGAGCCCGATCGAAAAGTAGATCGCCAGATAATAGGCCCAAAGTGGCATTGGTGACAGACTGACCACCCAGATCACCAGCGCCAAAGGCGGCAGATGCAGGAGCCAGCCCCACAGGGCGGCCCTGTCGCCGTTGCGTATTGCCTGGATATCGCCACCCCAAAAGCTCCACAGACCCACTGCCGGGCCAATCAATATCCGCCCCGCCAGCGTATTGTTCAGGGTCAGCAACCGCTGCACAATCCATGGCTTTTGCGCCCAGATTGCGGGGTCGAGGTAGTTGCTCTCCGGGTCATCATAGGGGTCGGTAATAATCTCGTCATGATGATGTGCCAGATGCTGGTCGCGAAACCGCAGATAGGGGATGGCAAGGGTTAAGGGCGCAAACACCAGAGCTGCATTCAGCCAGCGCCAGCGCGTCGGATGGCCATGGATCACCTCATGGGTCAATGACGAATGCTGCGTGCCCATCAGGATCACGACGACAATGGCCAAGGGCAACGACACCCGGCTCAGGCCGAAAACCGCCAGCGCCCAGATCCCGTAACACCCCGCCAGCACAAGGAAAGTGGGCCATTCGACCCGCCGCGTCATATCCGTTATCATATCGTCCCGTCTGCCCATTCCCATGCCCCTATGCGAGGTCATGCGCCAATGTAACACTTGCATTGGCTGTGGCGCAGAGCATACTTGCGCAACTTTAACACAACCTTGTTGATAAAAAACACCAATGCAGAACCCTATCGACAAACGCGACCGCGCCCAGCTGTTCCGCGACCGGCTGAGCAGCGCCATGGCGGCAGCGGGCAAGTCTCAGGCGGCCATGGCGCGCGCGGTTGGGGTGGACCGGTCCACCTTGTCACAACTGCTGATCCCCGACAGCACAAGGCTGCCCAATGCACAGGTCGTGGCCGAATGCGCCAGCGCATTGGGCGTGTCCTGCGATTGGCTGCTGGGCCTGTCGGACCGGCGCGAAAGTGCGGCCGAACTGGTCGCCGCCGCCATGACCATGACCGAAGCGCCGCGGGCATTGGTCGACGAACGGATTTTTGCCTGGCACCAGGAGGCGCAGGGCTACAAAATCCGGCATGTTCCAGCAGGAATGCCTGATATGCTGAAGACCCCCGAAATGCTGGCCTGGGAGTATGAACCCAGCCTGCGCAAGACCACAGAGCAGGCCATAGGCGCCAGCCAGGACCGGCTGGATTGGATGAAAAGTGCAAAATCTGACTATGAAATTGCCAGTCCTCTGCATGAATTGCGCAGTTTTGTGCAAGCTGAAGGATATTACGCCGGGCTGCCGCTGGACATAAGGGCGGCGCAGATTGCCCAGATCAAGGCATTGCATGACCAGCTTTACCCCACCTTGCGGGTGTTCCTGTATGATGCCCGCAGGCTTTTTTCCGCCCCGATCACAGTCTTTGGGCCCCTGCTCGCGGTGATTTATCTGGGCCGGAATTACCTGGCGTTTCGAGATACAGTGCGGGTGCAGGCGATCAGTAGCCATTTTGACCTGTTGGTGCGCGAGGCCGATATTTCCGCCCGCGACCTGCCCCGGCATCTGGATATGTTATGGGCAGAGGTGGGTTAAAACCCACCTTACTCTTGTTCATCTTTGTCGCCTAAATACTCCCGCCGGAGGCTCTTGCCGTTGGGTTGGTGCCTCCGGCGGGGAGTTTGAGGGGATCTGAAAAACAGTCCAGTGGGGCTGTTGATAAAGTCGTGTTGGTCTGATTCACTTGCTTCATCACGAAACTTTGGGGGGTGGGGATGCTGGGTCGGAAGGAACGCGATCAGCTGGAGTTCTTCGTCTGCGGGTCGTTGCGCGATCTGATCCCGGATGATCCCGTTCTGGTTCGGGTGGACCGGGTTCTGGACTTGTCGTGGTTGTCCGCCGAGGCGGCCGATCTTTATGCCGACGGGTTTGGTCGGCCGGGGATTGATCCGGAAGCGGCGGTGCGGCTGGTGCTTGCGGGGTTCTTGCAGGGGCCCCAACTTCTCGATTGACTGGGCACAACCGGCGGCTGATGCGGGGCGAGGCCCGCCCCGCCACTGACGGGGCGGACATTGGTCTTGCTCATCGACACATTTGCTGATCGCATCGTCGGATGGCGGGTCTCGCGGTCTGCCAAAACTGACTTTGTTCTCGATGGTCTTGAACAGGCCCTGCACGATCGACGGCCCGTCCAAAAAAGCGGATTGGTTCATCACTCGGATCGCGGCGGGCAATATTTGTCTATCCGATATACCGAGCGTTTGGCTGAGGCCGGCATAGAGCCATCGGTCGGCAGTGTCGGAGATTCCTATGAGTTCAAGCAGATCCGCGCAGCGGATCGAATGATCCCGGGGATCATTCGAACGCGCCGAGCGCCCTCGCTGAAACGATCAATGGACTTTACAGAACCGAGCTGGTCCAACGCCAAGGGCCTTGGCGCAACATGCAGGATCTGGAAATGGCCACCCTCGGCTGGGTCGATTGTTTCAACAACAAACGCCTGCTTGGCCCCATCGGAAACATCCCGCCTGCCGAGGCCGAAGAGAACTTCTATGTACAGCGCGACGTGTTCGATATGGTTGCGTGAAATGAAGCAATAGGTCTCCGGCAAATCCGGGGCGATTCATTTTGCGGTGTTCGCACGGTGTTTGCTGTGTCGGGCCTGAACACCTCTGAAGGCTTCGTCATGCAGCCCTTTTAACGTCATGGATTCACCATGTGAATCCTCCCCGGTCAGAGATCTGCAGCAACGCCGTTTTGCCGCCGGAAAGGCAATCGCCCTTTACCTCAACCGGCGTCCATCGCGGGCAAAGACGAAAACTGCTGCGGGGTCGAAACCAAGTTGGACTTCGGTCGTGGGGGTTGCGGGTATCCTGTCGGCGGTCTGTGCGACAAGCGGCGTTCCGGCAGGTGTTTGGCCGTAAAGATAGCCGACATCGCCGAGTTGCTCGACCACATCTGGCCGCAACCGCAACACGCCTTCGGCTGACAATCGCAGGTGCTGGGGCCTGATCCCAAGGGTGACAGTCATACCTTCGGACAAAGGCACCCGCAGATGCGCCAGTTCCACCGCCATGGTGGGATCCTCGTCGATAGCCAAATGCCGCCCATCGCCACCGAGCACTTGCGCGGGCAGGAAGTTCATTCGCGGCGAACCGATAAAGCCTGCGACAAACATGGTCACCGGGTCATCAAACAGGGTCAGCGGTGCGCCGACCTGTTCGACATGCCCGGCCTGCAACACCACAATCTTGTCGGCCAGCGTCATCGCCTCGACCTGATCATGCGTCACATAGATCATCGTGGCCCCCAGCTTGCGGTGCAGGCGGGCGAGTTCGAGCCGCATATGGACCCGCAATTCGGCGTCGAGGTTGGACAGCGGCTCATCAAACAGGAACACCTTGGGGTCACGGACGATGGACCGGCCAATTGCAACGCGCTGCCGCTGCCCGCCCGACAGTTGCGCGGGTTTGCGGCCGAGATAGGGGGCGAGTTGCAGGGTTTCTGCGGCGGTGGCCAGCCGTCGCGCAATCTCGGCCGGGGCGACGCCTGACACCCGCAGCCCAAAGGTCATGTTTTCGGCCACGGTCATATGCGGGTACAGCGCATAGGACTGGAACACCATGGAAATGCCCCGATCCACGGGTTCGAGGCCGGTCACATCCTTGCCGTCGATGTGGATATGGCCCGATGTGACATCCTCCAGCCCAGCGACGATCCGCAACAGGGTGGATTTGCCACAGCCGGACGGGCCGACCATTAC